>DAOLDO010000298.1:0-7433 GCA_035327325.1 Chloroflexaceae bacterium
CGGTGCGCGGCAGCACCCCGCCGCGCAGCATCTCGTCCAGCCCGGGGACGCCGAAGGGCACCCGCGGCTCGGCCAGGATCGGCACGGGCGACCTGGTGTGCGCGACCTCGGTGCGCGGGTGCACCGTGATGCCCTCGTCGCTGATCTCGAACATGTGCTGGCCGCGCAGGTGGGCGCTGCCGCGAAACTTGCGCACCCGCAGCTCGCGCACGCTGCGTATGCCGACCGCGCTGTCGCGCAGCTCGATCAGCCCGTCCACCATGGTGTGGGCCGCCGCCGTCTCCGCCCCGCGCGAGTCCTGGCTCAGCAGGAGGCTCGTGCAGTCCACGGCCTCGAGGAAGGTGTGCAGCTCGTGGATGAACTGCTTGTAGTCAATCTCCGAGCCCGAGAACTCCTCGGCGGTGATCAGCCCGTCAATCACCAGCAGCGTGGCCCGCTGCTCGCGCACGACCTCCCGCACGAACTGGAGCAGCCCGCGCAGGCCCCCGTCCTTCAGCGTGCGGTAGGCGCTGACGTACAGCAGCCCCTGCGAGACCGGCTGGGGGTCGAAGAAGCGCATCATCTGGAGGTGGGCCAGCATGCGCGCGTGGGTCTCGGCGAGCAGCGTGAGGTAGGCGACCTTGCCGCCGGTCGCCACGTAGCTGAAGGCGATCTGGTTGGCCATGATCGTCTTGCCGGCGCCCGGGTTGCCGAGGATGATGTAGAGTCCGCCCGCGAGCAGGCCGCCGCTCAGGATGGCGTCGAGACCTGCGATGCCCGTGGGGACACGCGGGATTGGCGAGAGCTCGGTCGGCTGGGTCATCTTCTTGTCCTCACTGTCGGTGGGCGCGGCGGCGGGGGAACAGCGAAGCGCGCGACCGACTGGCCGGAGCGGCAGTCAGGTCGCGCTGGGCCGGCGACACGGCAGCAGACAGGCTGGCGCGGGGGCTCCATGGTCGGATGGTGATGGCGGGGCCTCGGTTGCGCCGATCCTACCACACCCGGCGCGTAGAGTCCAACGGGGCGGCGTCAGGGAAATGCGCGGGCCGCCCTCGCGGAGCATCTCGCCTCGCGAGCAGCCCGCTTCAATCGTAAACAGCCGATATTGCGCCCCGGCGCGGCCCCTTGCAGCTTCGTTTGAAGATGCTAGGATTAGGAGCGCCGCCCAACCAGACTTCACTCCTCAGCACGCAGCTACCGGCATTGGCGCCGTTAGCATATGTGTGGCCTGGCCACAGGGGGAGTCCCATGCGTGTGAGACCGCGCCCGTGGGTGTTGGGAACGATCGGCCTGCTGGCCCTGCTGTGCTTGAGCTTCTCGAGCTCGCAGGCGAGCGAACGACAGTACCGCCCGCTCGCCCAGGACGCCTCCGCCGGGGCGGCCATCTACGCCCGCAACTGCGCCATCTGCCACGGCCCGGCAGGCAATGGTCGCTACGGCGTGCCCCTGGCCAACATCCCGCCCGAGATCAGGGCCCTGCCGCCCGAGGAGATCACCCCGCTGCTGATCGGCCTGCTGCGCGGCGGCATCCCTGGCTACATGCCCGGCTTCCTGCCCGAGCAGATCAGCGACGCCGATGCCGTCGAGCTCACCCGCTACCTGCTCAGCCTCGACCCCGCGCCGCTCACGCCCTCGTTCTACGACGCCATGGAGCGGATCACCGCGGACCAAGCGGCCGGGCGCACCTTCTTCCCCGAGACCGGCCACAGCGTCGGCGGCGAGTTCCGCGACTTCTGGAACCGCTACGGCGGCCTGCGCGTCTTCGGCTACCCAATCACCGAGGAGTTCCTCGACGCCTCGTACACCGACGGCCGGATCTACCGCATGCAGCTCTTCGAGCGGGCCCGCTTCGAGCTGCACCCCGACGCGCCCGCGGGCCAGCGCGTGCAGCTCGCCCTGCTTGGCAGCGAGCACATGCAGCTGCGCACCTACGCCTTCAGCGGCATGGGCCCGCCCCTCCCCGAGGGCCCGCCCCCCGGCGCCGAAGGAGGCCCCCCCGGCGGGAATGGCGGCGGGAACGGTGGTGGCGGTGGCACGCCCTGACCGTCACCCGGGCTGACCGCAAAGAAGGGCGCCGCGACGAGAGTCGCGGCGCCCTTCCTAGCAATAGAGCGCAGCCGGAGGCTACCCGCCGGCCTCGCCCACGGCCCGCGCGTCGGCCAGGCTGGCGCCGCACTGAATGCAGAAGCGGGCGTTGGGCGGGGCCGCGGCGCCGCAGCGCGGGCAGCTGACGGCGCGCAGCGACGAGCCGCAGGCCGAGCAGTAGGCGGCCCCGGCGGGGTTGGCCACGCCGCACGCGGGGCAGCTCACGCTCTCGAGGCGCCGGGTGGGGCCCGTGGCCGCGCCCTGGCCGCCCGTATACGCCTCGACCGTCCGCCAGACCCGCGCCCGCAGGCCCTGGTCAATCGGCTCGCCCTCGCCCCCGAAGATGTCGGGCGGCGGCCAGGTGAAGAAGAAGGGGAAGATGCCGATCAGGCCGCCGATCACCACCTTGCCCCCCTCCTTGTGCCAGCGCTGCTGGCCCATGGTCACCTGCACCCCGTCGGCCTGGGGCTCGATGCCCACGGCCAGGGCCTGGCGCGGCTCGTCGCCGAACAGGCCGCCCCGGCGCTGCCCGATCTGCACCAGCACGCCGTCGCTCTCGAGGGCCTGGGCGACCGTCTCGCCCTGGTCCCAGCTGTCGAGCAGGTGCCTGGCCAGGGCCAGGGGGTCGATCCGCCCGCTATAGGTGCGCTGTTCCATTCGGGACTCCTCGCAGCGCGGAGCAGCCGGGGCCGCGCCTCACGGCGTCAGGACCACCTTGATGCAGCCGTCCTGCTTGTCGCGGAAGGTGCGGTAGGCCTCGGGGGCCTGGTCCAGCTTGAGCCGGTGGGTGATCACGAACGAGGGGTCAATCTCGCCCCGCTCGATCCGCTCGAGCAGCGGGCGCATGTAGCGGTGCATGTGGGTCTGCCCGCTCTTCAGGGTCAGGGACTTGTTCATGACCGCGCCCAGTGGGAACTTGTCGGCCAGGCCGCCGTAGACGCCGGGGATCGAGACGATGCCGCCCTTGCGGCAGGCCATGATCGCCTCGCGCAGGGCGATCGGGCGCTCGGTCTCGGCGCGCACCGCCTGTTTGACCTTGTCGTAGAGCCCCCATGCCCCCGCGCCGTGGGCCTCCATGCCGACGGCGTCAATGCAGGCGTCGGGCCCGCGGTTGGCCGTCAGCTCGCGCAGGGTCTCGAGCACGGGCTGCTCCTCGTAGTTGATCACCTCGGCGCCGCCCGCCTTGGCCAGCTCGAGCCGCTCGGGCACGCGGTCGAGGGCGATCACCCGCTCGGCGCCGAGCATGAAGGCGCTGCGGATCGTGAACTGGCCCACCGGGCCGCACCCCCACACCGCCACCACCTGCCCCGGCTTGATCTCGCAGACCTCGGCGGCCATGTAGCCCGTGGGAAAGATGTCGGTCAGGAAGACCACCTGCTCGTCGGGCAGCCCGTCGGGGATCTTGAGCAGGCCGACGTCGGCGAAGGGCACCCGCGCGTACTCGGCCTGGCCCCCGGCGTAGCCGCCGGTCATGTGCGAGTAGCCGAACAGCCCCGAGGGCGTGTAGCCCCAGAGGGCCTCGGCCATGTGCGCGTTCGGGTTGGTGTTGTCGCAGAGCGACCACAGCTCGCTCTTGCAGAAGAAGCAGTTGCCGCACGAGATCGTGAATGGCACCACCACCCTGTCGCCCACCTTCACATGGGTGACCTCGCGGCCCAGGGCCACCACCTCGCCCATGAACTCGTGGCCGAGGATGTCGCCCTGCTGCATCGTGGGGATGTAGCCGTCGTACATGTGCAGGTCGGAGCCGCAGATGCAGGTCGTGGTGATCCGCACGATTGCGTCGCGGGGGTTGACGATCTCGGGGTCGGGCACCTGCTCGACCCGCACGTCCTCTTTGCCGTACCAGCGCAGCGCCTTCATCCACCCACCTCCCGCATCTGATCGGGCCCCTCGCCGTCGCCCTCGCGGCGCTCCCACGGCTGGTTGCCCTGCTCCCAGTCGTCCTCCGGCCGCATGGCGCTGGTGGCGACCTCGCCCGCCTCGAAGATCATCTTGAGCCGCCGCAGGCTGTCGAGCACCTGGTTGTCGGGCTCCTCGCCCGATAGCTTGGCCACGACCTGGCCGACGCGCCCGGCCGGCGGGGCGTACTCCATCGTGACCCGCACCTCGGTGCCGCGACCGCCAGGCGCGGCCTCGAAGCGCACCTCGCCCGCGCTCCAGACCTGGGACTTGCCGGGCAGGGCCCGCCATGCGATCAGGTGCGGCGCGTGGTCCTCGGTGACCTCGGCCTCCCACTCGACGCTGGCGCCCCCCGGGGCCTTCGCCACCCAGCGCGAGCGGCCGCCGCCCAGGTCCCGCACCTCCTCGAGGCGCGGCATGATCCGGGGCAGGTTTTCGAAGTCGCGCCAGAAGTCGTAGAGCCGCTGGGGCTCGACGGCGATCGTCATCGCGTGCTGGACGGTCGCCGTCTCGGCGCCGGCGCTGCTTACGCCGAGGGTCTTATAGACGGGGTCGCGCCCCGTGGCGCCCCGCAGCACAAGGGCCCCGCCAAGCAGGGCCAGGGGCCAGCCGCCACGTTCGCGGCGCAGGCCGTAGGCCGTGAGCAGGCCGCCGCCCAGGGCGGTGACCAGGCGCTCGACCGGGCCCACATTCACGGGCAGCGCCTCGGCGGCGCGGCGGGTTGCGCGCTTCGTCGTGTTCATCGGGGGTCTCCTTCCAGGTGACCGGGGTTCCGCGGGCACGATACTAGCCGGACAGGCTGTGTGTGCAGGATGCGTGCCGCCGGACCTCACCCCCCAGCCCCTCTCCCCCCGACGCATGAGCTGCGGCGGGGGCGGGAAGGAGGAGTCGCGCCTACCCGATCGCCCGCCGGAACAGCGCGACCAGCTCGTCCACGTGGGCGTCGAAGCTGAAGCCCGCCCGGGCGACGCGCGCGTTGGCCGTCAGCCGGGCGAGCCGCCGGCGGTCGCCGAGGGCCGCCGCCAGATCCTCCCAGGTGCTGAAGGGGACGCCGATGCCGAGCTCGGCGGCCAGGCGCTGGGTGGCCACCGCGTGGCCGGCGTTGTCGCGCATGATCCACGGCAGCCCCGCCGCCGCGTAGGTGCCCAGCCGCGCCGGCATGTTCAGGTCGTCCCACAGGGCCCGCCGCAGGTCGCCGCCGTTGGCGCTCGTGTGCAGGTGCAGCCACGCCGCGTCGTAGCGCGACAGCTCGCTCACCCACTGTGACGGCTCCACGTTGGGGTGCAGGTGCAGGTAGCCCGAGGCCAGCCCCTCGCGCACCAGGTTGGGCGCCATCTGGTGGAACTGCTCGCCGTAGAGGTGCACGTTGATGCCCGCCCGCGCCAGCTCGCCGAAGGGCGAGAGCCCGAGGGGCCGCCCCGGGATCACGGTGTGGATCTGGCCGTCCTCGTCCGAGAGCTTCGGCGCCCAGTCGTCGCCGAACCAGCGGGCGCTCGGCAGGTCGCCGTCGAGCACGTGGGCGCGGCCAGGGTCGAGCAGGTCGCCCAGGGCCAGCCGGAACCAGTCGCGGCACTCGGCGTTGATGAAGACCTGGGCCGCGCTGCCCCGCAGCACGCGCACCAGGGCCGGCCAGAGGCCGTGCTCGTAGCAGATGAACGGCCCCTCCTTGAAGTGGAAGACCACGGGGACGCCCAGCCCCTCGCCGATCACCTCGTCAATCAGCCGCACGGCCTGCCAGTTGAGCAGGGCGTAGATCACGTCGGGCCGGGCCGCCCGCACCCGCTCCGGCCAGCGCCGGTCGTAGGGGATGACCTCGAGGTTGCCGTAGGGCAGCGGCCCCGCCGTGTCCCACAGCTCCGGCCTGGGGATCCACAGGGCCGTCAGCTTGTGGCCGCGCTCTTCGAAGGCCAGCACGCGCTCGGGGTTGAAGCCCAGCTCACCCACCAGCAGGATGCGCAGCCCGCCCTCCGCCGGCAGCTCGCGCTCCTCGGCCAGGTGCCCGTAGCGGCGCTGCTCATCCACCCGCGGGCCCCGCGTGGGCTGCCAGTTGACCCACTGGCCCCGCCCGAGGCCGTAGCGGGCCCTGTAGAGCGACAGGCCGCCGGTGTGGTGGGCCAGCAGCTTGGTGCGCTGCTCCAGGTGGTCCAGCCACTCGCAGCTGACCGCGCCGGTGTGGCCCGCCTCGCCCCTGGCCGCCAGGGCGCCCAGAAACTCGCCCTCCAGCGCGTCGCTCTCGTAGTCCTCGCGGGTCGGCCAGCGCTGCTCGGCCTCGTGGACTCGCCGGTGCAGCACCTGGACGAGCTTGAGCGGGTAGGGCCCGGGCGGCGGCTCGCCCCGGCCGACCAGGGGCGGGGCCGGCGTGGCGCCCGCGCTCGTGCTCACGGTGTCGCTCGAGAGCTCGCCGAAGCCCTGGTAGCCGAAGCGCAGCCCCGCGTAGGCCAGGTAGACCCCCGGGCGCGCGTCGAGCACGGCGACCAGGTCGGCCAGGTGCTCGGGGTAGTACAGGTCGTCCGAGGGCAGGTAGGCGACGTACATGCCCCTGGCCAGGGCCGTGGCTGCGTTGAGAGCGCCGCCCAGGCCCACGTTCCGCTCCAGCCGCGTGTAGCGCACCCGCGGGTCGGCCAGGAAGGGCGCGAGCACATCCGCCGTGTCGTCCGGCGAGGCGTCGTCCACCACCACCAGCTCCCAGTCCGCGAAGGTCTGGGCCAGCAGGCTCTCGATGGCCCGCGAGAGAAAGGCTGCCTGCCCATAGGTCGGCATCAGCACGCTGACGCGTGGGGGCTGGCCGACCTCACCCCCCAGCCCCCTCTCCGTTGCGGAGAGGGGGAGCCGCGCAGCGGCGGAGGTGAGGTCTGCGCCGCCCGCAGCGGTTGGGGAGACTGGCTCGCTCATCGCGCGATCACCTCGCGGAAGAAGGCCACCAGCCGGTCGGCGTGGTGGTCGAAGGTGAACTGCTCGCGCGCGGCCCAGATGTTGGCGCGCAGCCCGGCCATGCGCCCCTCGTCGAGCAGCTGCGCCCGCAGGTCGGCCATGTCGTGGAAGAAGAGCCCGACGTCGAGGCGGCGGGCGAGGCTCTGGCTCGCCACCACGGCGCCGCCGTTGTCGCGCTGGATCATGGGCAGGCCGGCCACGGCCAGGGTGGCGATGCGCGCCGGGTAGTTCAGGTCGTCCCAGTCGGCGCGGCGCAGGTCGCCGCCGTTGCGGCTCTCGAATACGTGCAGCCAGCCCGCGTCGTACTGCGAGAACTCCACGGCCCAACGGTCCTGGTCTACGTTGGCGTGCAGGTGCAGGTAGCCGGGCGCCAGGGCGTGGACCTTGTCAATCCAGCTTTTCCAGAGCCCCTGCGTGAAGTCGCCGTAGAAGTGCAGGTGGATGCCCTGGCCCGCCAGCTCGCCGACGGTGTGGGGGTGCAGGCCGATCGGCCGCCCCGGCACCACGGTGTGGATCTGCCCGTCGCGCTCGGACAG
>DAOLDO010000299.1:0-7429 GCA_035327325.1 Chloroflexaceae bacterium
GATCAGCGCCCTCGAGTTTAAGATCAGCGCCCTCGAGTTTGAGATCAGCGCCCTCAGATTCGAAGTTTGCACCCTCCGAATTGAGGTTAGCGCCCTCGGGATCGAGATCAGCGTCCTCGTTACTGAGCACGCGCCCGCGGGTGATCTGCGCGACCAGCGCGGCGATCTCCTCGTGGGGGCGCGGGATCACCAGGCACGAGGCGACCTGGCCTACGCGGAGCGCCGCGGCCGAGCCGGCCGCCACGGCGGCCTTGACGGCGCCGACATCGCCCGCCAGCTTGACGGCGATGCGCCCGCCGCCCTTCGCGTTCTCGTAGCCGAGCACGACCACGCTGGCCGCCTTGGCGGCGGCGTCGGCCGCCTCGACGGCGGAGACCAGGCCAATGGTCTCGATCAGGCCCAGGGCTTTCGTCGTCATGCGATCCCTCGCTCTCTCAGGATGCGGGCGACCGCGCCCGCGATGCGCGCGACCTGCGCGATGTCCAGTGGTTCGCCCACGTCGTGGCGGCCCCCCCGCTTCCGCTCGCGGGAGACGGGGTCAGGGGGTGAGGGCGGCTCAGGCACTTCCTCAGCCTCGTCGCCGAGGCGCAGGGGCAGGCGCACCACCAGCCGCGCGGCGTTGCCGCCCATCAGCCGGCAGGCCCGCGCCGCGTCGGCGCCGAGCGCGAAGGCCAGCACCGGGTGCTCCGGCGGCATATGGGCCTCGTGGAGCACCACCCGGCCCTGCCCGATCGCGACCCCGATGCCGAAGCGCGACCCCTGGGCCGCGGCGTAGGCCGCGGCGGTCACGTCGCTCTCCGCCAGGACGACGTGGCGGGTGGGCAGGCCCTCCTCCTCGGCCCCGACCTCCGCCCAGGCGTAGAGCCCGGGGGCGGAGGGGCCGGCGAGGCAGACGTGGATGGCGGGGCGCTCGCTGCTCTGGTCGGCCATAGTTAGCCCGCCCTCCGCCGCTCGACGTAGCTGAGTACCAGGCCCGTCGCCACCGCGTTGACGGGGCCCAGCTCGCCGCGGATATTCGCGGTGCCCACCACGATCCCGAAGGGGCCGAGGGCCTCCATCAGCATCTGCGACAGCTCGAAGTCCTGCCCCGAGCCGCCCACCACCGCCACGAAGTCAATCAGGCGGACATTGCCGCCGGGGGCCACGGTCTGCAGGGCGCGCAGGCTGTTGCGCAGAAAGACCCGGCGCTTGGCCTCGCGGCGCACGCTCCTGATGCGGTCCATGGTGTGCTGGGTGGGGATTGGCGTCAGCCCGTCGGGGGTGACCAGGGCGACGCGCCCGAACAGCTTCGGCTCCAGGGGCTCCTTGAAGAAGCGGACCGTGTTGTCCTCGTGCCTGATGTGGAACAGGCTCTCAACCCGGGCCAGGGGGAAGCGCTTGATCTGCTCGGCGACCTCGCTCTCGCCGGCGGCGGGCAGGTCGAGCTCGCGCTGGATCAGCATGGTGACCATATCGCCCGCCCCGGCCAGGTGGATGCTGCGCACCGCCTCGCCCCTGGCGAGGATGGCGGCGTCGGTCGAGCCGGCGCCGAGGTCGAGGATGGCCAGGGGCGCGGCGATGCCGGGGGTGGTGAGCGTGCCGAGGATGGCCATGTTGGCCTCGACGCCGCCGAGCTCGCAGGGGATGCCGAGCTCGGCGCGCAGGGCCGCGGCCAGGCGCTCCATCAGCAGGCGGTCGGTGTTGACCATAGCGGCCAGCCCGACGGCGTTCTCGAGCGAGAACTCCTGGGCCAGGCCGCCGGCGACGCGCTGGGGCACCAGGCAGTCCACGGCCAGCACGTCGCGGATCTTCACCTCGGCGACGGGCTTGTCGGTCACCTCGCTCATGGTCTGGCGCACCCGCTCGACCATGCCGCCCACATTGGTGCCGGCCTCGCCCTCCACATCCCTGAGCGGCGCGGCCTGTGCGAGGGCCTCCATCACCGCGTCGGCGCCGCCCTCCATGGGCACGGGCACGACGCGCTGCTGGCCGACCAGCCTGAGGGTGCCGGCGGGGATGCGGCGGGTCTGCACGTCGCCCGCGGGCGTCCGGATGACCACGGCCGAGCGCAGGCCGATCAGGGCCTTGGCGATCGGGATGACCAGGGCCGTCTCCTGAGGCGTGAGGCCGAAGAGCGTGGCGATACCGTAGGGGTTCGAGAGCTGCCGGATGGTCTGTCCGTGCTCGGCCACCTCGACGGCGGCGAGCATGCCCAGAGGCACGTGGTCAACCAGGCGCACCTCGTCAATCACGGGAATGACCTTCGGCAGCCGGTTGGCGATCAGCACGCCGTCGTCGGCCTGGGCCACCGCTCCGCGCACGTCCACGCCGGCGGCGAGGGCCTGGCCGATCAGGGCGGCGGCCCGCTCGAAGTCGTACTGCCTGGGGATGACCGCGATCAGCGGCTCGCCCCGCGGGGCCCGCGCCAGCTCGGCGATGTGGGTGGTGAGGCCAACGCCGATGCCGAGGCCGCCGGGCGAGGCGGGGTTGTGGCCGATCATCGTCGACTCGGTGATGATCGTCTCGGTGATCGTCTCCATGGCGATGTCGCCGATCACCGGGGTGGCCTCGTTGAGCAGGGCCAGGCCGATCTGGCCCACGGCGATCCCCGCGGTCGCGGCGGCCTCGCCCAGCGCCCGCACCACCCCGGGCACATTGCTCGGCGTGCCCTTGATTCCGGTGGTGCGCACCCGGCTCGCGGCCAGCCAGCGCGGCGGCCCGTGGGGCGCCACCTCGGCCAGGGCCACCTCGGTGGTGGAGTTGCCGATGTCTATGCCGGCGATGATCATTGCCACAACCCCGTCTCATTGACCCCGGCGCGCAAGGGCCGGAGCTAGTCGCGGCGCAGCACGCCGCGGCGCTCGTAGACCTCGGCGGCCTCGCGGACGAAGCCGGCGCAGATCTTGGCGGCGTACTGGGTCTCGAGCTCGTCGGCGATCGCCAGGAGCTCGGCCTTGGTCGAACGGTTGGGCCGCAGCGCGTTATACATCTGGAGGATGCGCGCGGCGGGCACCGCGGTCATCTCGGCGGCCCGCCGCAGGTTGCCGGCGAACTGCGGGCGGCCGATGCTCTCGCCGATCTGGGCCTGGTACTCCAGGGTCTGCGGCGTGATGCGGATCTCCTCCGCCTTCACCGCCCCGCTCACCACGGCGTCCAGGGTGATCTCAGACAGCGACTTGCCGGTGGCCGTCTTGACCAGCTCGGGCCGCTTCTCGGCCAGCGGGTAGTCGCGCCTGTAGTCGAGCTTCTGGCCGGCGCCGTTGGCCGCCGCGCCGTTGGTCGTCGCCGCGCCGTTGGCCGCCGGGGCGCCGTTCAGGACGCCCTTGCCGCCGTTGAGCTCGGCCATCACCTCGCGCACGATGGCGCTGATCAGATCTTGCTGCGACATGTCAGCGTACCTCCTCGTCAAGCTAGACGAACCGGACCTCGAGCTCGACGGGTTTGGCGTCGGGCTTGACGAAGCTGGTCTCGCGGATATGGAAGACGGCGGCGATGGCCTGGTACTTCGGGCGGGCCATCTGGTCGTTCTTCTGCGCCACCGGCGCGGGCGTGTCGCCTTTGGCGTAGCGGGCGGCGTTGCGGCCGATGGCACGGTAGGTCTCCAGGTCAATCACCGGGGCCTGGGGGAACAGCTCGAGGTTCTGCAGCGGGAAGAGGTCGCGCTGGTGGATCACCGTGGTGCCGCGCGACTGGACGCCAATGCCGATGCCCGAGCCCGACAGCTTGGCGCCGGCGTGCGAAACGAAGGCCACGTCGGAGGTGTGCCAGACCCGGATGACGCGGGCCTTCACACCCTCCTCCTCGATGCCGGCCAGGATCTCGCGCAGCACAGCGGCGTGGGGGATGCCGGTGATCGTCTTCATCTTCAGCTTGTCGCCGAAGGCGGGAGCCAGGGCCACGACCACCTCACTGGGCGAGGTACCGGGCCTGGCCGCGCCAAGCTCGCGCAGCTCCAGGCCGGCGACGGGGCCGGCGGGGGCGTAGGCGGCGGGCGGGGCCGCCGGCGCGCCGGCGGGCATGGTGCCGCTCTGGGCCATCTGCGCGAGGACCTCGCGGATCACATCGCGGACGGCGGCTTCAGTTAGCTCTGTCATTGTTGTGCCTTCTCGCGTGGCGGGTGATTGGGGGAACCTGGTCCCCCTAGATGTCCTCGGGCCTGACGGCCTGCCGGATGCTCGCCAGCTTCGTCCAGCGCTCGCCGGCCAGGCGGTAGCCGCTGCCGGGCCCCTGGTAGTCGTTCAGGTCGTTGACGGCGGCGATCACGTTGAAGTCGGTGTCGAGGATAGAGGAGGTGTGCAGGTAGTCGCCCGACACGCGCTGCTTCTGGATGCCGAGCACCGCGCTTGCCACGTCGCTGAAGCCGCGCTTCGCCAGGGCCTTGACCACGTCAACGCCGGTGACGCCGCGCTTCATCATGTCCTGGGCCGCCTTGGTGTCCTGCACCTTGTCACGGGCCGGCATGTCCTCGCTACCGTGGGCGTAGGTGGCCGCCTCGACCTCGGCGTCGCCGATCGCGGGTAGGCCCAGCTCGGCGTAGACCGCCTGCAACGCGCGGGCCGCCTTGTTGCGCACGGCGACGATCTCGTCCTCGCGCACGGGGGCCAGGCCGCCGTCCACCTTCAGGTCGCGCTGGATCACCAGCCAGTCGTCCATGTCGTCAATGTCTACGTTCGAGCCGGCGAACATGTTGTCGTAGTTGGGGACGGCGCTGTAGCCGGAGGTGATGAAGTCGGTGCCGGGCAGGAACTGCATCAGCAGGCGCGCGGTGCGGCGCATGTCGGAGTGCGAGAAGGTCTGGTCGTTGCCCGAGGCCACCTCGAGGTCGAGGCAGGTGGTGACCAGGTTCTCGCCGATCACGGCGCGAATGCCGCCGGGGACGCCGGCCGGCACGCCGATGCAGGAGATCGAGCCGTTCTGGAGGCCCTGCACGCCGGCCGCCTTGGTCAGCATGACGCACTTGATCTCCAGGTACAGCATGGACTTGCCCTCGGCGTAGGCCATCTGCACCTCCGAGCCCGTGCCCGACGTGAAGCGCATCTTGATGCCGCGCGAGGCGTAGGCCGAGGCCAGGAAGGACTTCGACCACGGCGTGTCGTCGCCGTCCACGAAGACCTTCTCGGTGCCGTAGACCGAGACCGTCTCGGCGTAGGCGGTCAGGCCGTTCATGCCGAGCTGCAGCTCGATCGCCTCCTCGAGGGCGTCCTGGCTGAGCACGCCGGGGCGACCGACCTGGCCGCCGACGAGCAGCGAGAGGGCGTTTAGCGGGCCGTAGTTGAACACGGCCACGGTGGTCTCGATCTCGGCGAAGCCGTAGTAGGTCGCCTCGGCCGCGTCGGCGGCCAGCAGGACCGGGTTGTCCTGCAGGTTGGTCACGTGGGCCTGGTTGGCCGGGGTACGGCGGGCGCGCATCTTCTGCAGGCCCATCATCATCTCGACCACGTTCAGCTCGTCAATCACCGCGGCGATCTTGGCCGGGGTGAGGCCGGAGAAGACCTTGACGACCTTCTCGCGGGGGACGTTGATGTCAACGATCATGCGCGCGATGTCCACGCACGGGATCGCCATCATCTCCTCGGCGATGGCGGTGTTGATGGCGTAGTTGGCGATGAAGATCTCGTTGAAGTCGAACTCCTCGCGCCGCTTGCCGTCCATCTCCACGATCACGCCGTTGGCCACCTTGACGCTGGGCCTGGGATCGTTGGGGCTGCCCATGGCGATCATGCCCACCTCGGGCCACTCGGTCACAAAGCCGTCTTTGTTGACCGCCCGACGCTCCAGCGCCTCGAACCTTTTATGTCGCTTTGCCATGCTCTGGCCTCCTCAGGGGGACGTGCGAAGGCTGAAGGCAGAAGGCTGAGGGCTGAGGGCCGGAGCGGCGCCCGCGCTGCTGCGGCCATCCGGGCCGGGCTCAGCCTGCGGCCTCTCCCTCAGGCGATCATCAAATGTAGGGGACGCCGAGGCTCTCGGGGTCCTTGCCGAGGGTGCCGAGCAGCCTGACGCCGACCTCACGGGCGGTGATGATCGCCTGGCGCACCGCGCCGGCGTCGCCGCTGAAGAAGCCGATCACCTCGTTCGAGAAGGAGGTGCCCTTGGCCGGGCTGGCGTAGCCGATCAGGTCCACGTCGGCCGACTTGACGGCGGCGTCCACCATCAGCACGCCGATGCCGGCGGGGGCGCCGACGCACAGGCCGAAGGCGCGGCCGACGGGGGCGTTGAAGGCCTTCTGGCAGGCGAAGCTGGCGCGGGCGGTGTACTGCAGCTCGATGTGGCCGGCGTCGTTGGCATAGACGTCGCCGAAGGTGCGGGCCAGGTCCTTCAGGGCCACCTCGATCGCGCGGCGGGCGTCCGAGACCTCCTCGGCGCCGAGCAGGATGAGCGAGCCGTGGCCGGCGCCGCCCTTGGTGTCGCGGGCCAGCTCGACGGCGATCACCTCGGTGTTGGTGGCCTTGACGGCCTCGTCCACCGCCATGATGTGGGGGCCGGCGCCGGTGCGGGCGCTGAGGATGCCGATCGAGCGGTACTTCGGGTCGAGGCCCATCACCTTGTGCAGGGTCGGGTCAACGTTGGCGATCACGATGCCGATCGTCTCGCCGATCGCCGTGCCGACGAACTCGGTCATGCCCGGGTTCTTGACCGCCGTGAGCGAGCTGGCCGGGGGCGCGCCGTTGCCGTTGCCCACCCGCTGCATGACCTGCTGGACCATGAGGTCAATAAACTTGTCGTCCATTGTGTCGCGTTCCCTTCAGAGTGAGAGGGCCCACAGCTGTCTTGCGGCTGACGTTGGGGCGCCCCAGCGTGGGCGCCCACGGTGGAACGCCCTTACGTCCCGATAGACTGCTGTGGTTCCATCTAGTTTCCGTTCCTCACGGTCTCGGCGTACGCCTTGGGCAGCAGCAGCTCGGTGTCGGTGTGGGGGCGCGGGATGACGTGGACCGAGACGACCTCGCCGACCCGGCGGGCCGCCGCGGCGCCGGCGTCGGTGGCGGCCTTCACGGCGCCCACGTCGCCGCGCACCATCACCGTGCACAGGCCCGAGCCGATCTTCTCCATGCCGATCAGCGAGACGTTGGCCGCCTTGACCATCGCGTCGGCGGCCTCGATCAGGGCCACCAGGCCCTTGGTCTCGACCAGACCCAGCGCTTCACCTTGAGCGTTCCCCATGTGCCTGCTCCTTCCAAACGGAACGAAGGGTAAGAAGACTCCGCCTCAGCGCGCTGAGGCCCGATCCCGTGATCGCGGACACGGGGAAGATCTCCCCGCGCACCCCCGCCAGGCGCAGCAGGGCCGTGGCCCGCGCTACGTCGGCGCCGGGGGCGTCGATCTTGGTCACCACGCCGATCGTCGGCTTAGTGAACTGGGTGAAGTAGAGAGGCGGGAAGTTCGAGCCGGGGCGCGTCGCGTCCTGCACCGCCACCAGCAACTGGGCGTCGCCCGCCGTCGCCACCAGGTT
>DAOLDO010000300.1:0-7406 GCA_035327325.1 Chloroflexaceae bacterium
GGGGGGGTGAGGTCTGCGGCGGCACCAGACTGGAAGGCGCATACGACCCACGCCTAAGCGCCCCAGGCGCGCTCGCGCTGGCCGCGCACGCGGGGCAGCACCTCGCCGGCGTAGAAGGCGAGGGCGCGGGCCTGGTCGGGCTGGGCGGCGTTGATGTAAACCTCGCTGACCCCGGCGTCGAGCAGGGCCCTGATCGCCGCGGCGTGGGCCTCGGGGTCGGCGCTGACCACCCAGGGGCCGGCGAGGGCGTCGGTCGTGGGCGGGGGGGCGCCCTCGCCCACGACGACGAACAGCTCGGCCAGGATTGGCATGTCGCCGGGGTCCTTGCCGACCTCGCGGGCGCCCGCGGCGAAGGCGGCCCGCAGGTCGGGGCGCAGGGCCGCGCCGGCGCCGGTGATCAGGCCGTCGCCGTGGCGTCCGGCCAGGCGCATGCTCTCGGGGCCCTTGGCGGCGATGTAGAGCGGCACCGGCAGGGGCGGCAGGTCGTAGAGGCGGGCCTCGCTGAGGTGGAAGTGGCGCCCGTGGTGGGTCACGCTGCCGCCCTGCCAGAGCCGCCTGATGATCGCCACGGCCTCGACCAGCCGGTCGCTGCGCTCGCGGGCGTCCCCCCAGTCGCCGGAGGCGGGCGCTTCGTCGCGGGCGTCGCCGGGGCCAAGGCCGAGGAAGACCCGGCCGGGGTAGAGGGCGCCCAGGGTGGCGAAGGCCTGGGCCACCACCGTGGGCCTGTAGCGGTAGATCGGGCAGGTGACGCTGGTGCCGAAGGGGATGCGCAGCGTGCGCTGGCCGAGGGCGCCCAGGGCCACCCAGGCCTGGGGCGCGTGGCCCTGCACGTCCATCCAGGGCTGGAAGTGGTCGGCCATGAGCAGCCGGTCGAAGCCCGCCCGCTCCGCGGCCACGCCGTAGCCGATCGCCTCCCGCACCGCGACCTGCTCGCTCAGCACGAAACCGATCGTCACCGTCGCCTCCTTCGCGGGGCCCCGCTCCGCCCGCGGGCTGTCCATCATACGCAGGATGGTCGTACGGCGCAAGGGGCAAAAGCCGTGCCGCGGCGCCCGGCGCGGCCTTGGCACGGGTCGTGCCGCAGGGGCGGGCAGGAGCACAGGCGGGGCCGGCCGCGGGCGGCCCCAGATGACCGGCGCAGCCGGCTGAAAGGGCGGACCATGAAGGCCATGCAGAGCGACGCGGGCAGCGGCACCCACCTCGGCCTCACCATCGAGCGGGCGCTCAAGGACATCCCGGGCTTCGCCGACGCCGCGGCCGGCGCGGCGCGGAGCATCCACGACGCCGTCGTCGGCGGCGGGCGGCCCGCCCGTCTGGCGGCCGACCTGCTCCACGGCACCTGGCTCGGCCACCCGCTCCACGCCCTTCTGGTCGAGATCCCCGTGGGCACCTGGTCGGCCTCGGCCCTCTTCGACCTGATCGCCATGGCCACCGGCTCGCGCGAGGCGGCCTGGGCCGCCGACGCCCTGATCGCCACCGGCGCGGCCGCGGCGGTGCCCGCCGCCATGGCCGGCGCGATGGACTACTCGGCGGCCAAGCAGGAGGCCACGCCGGCGATCGCCCTCCACGCCATCCTCAACAGCGCGGCCCTCGGCCTCTTCCTGGCCTCACTGGCGGCGCGGCGCGCCGGCAGCCGCGGGCTCGGCGTCGGCCTCTCGTACAGCGCCCTCGCCATCGCCGGCGGCTCGGCCTGGATCGGCGGCGACCTGGTCTACCGCCACGGCGTCGGCGTCAACCACAGCCCCGCGCCCGGCCACGCCGAGGGCTGGATCGCCGTGCTCGACGAGGGCGAGCTGGCCGTTGGCGAGTCGCGCCGCGTGGTGATCAGCGGCGACCCCGTGATGGTCCACCGGGCCCCGGACGCCGTCTACGCCATCGGGGCCGTCTGCTCCCACGCCGGCGGGCCCCTCGAGGAGGGCACGGTGAGCGAGGACTGCGTCGAGTGCCCCTGGCACCAGTCGGTCTTCGACCTGCGCGACGGCAGCGTCGTCCACGGCCCGGCCACCATGCCCCAGCCCGGCTACGAGGCCAGGGTCAGCGGCGGGCTGGTCGAGGTGCGCCTGCGCGGCCAGTACAACGGCCCCGCCGAGACCCCCGCCCACGAGCCCGGCCCCGGCCGCGACGACGACCGCGAGCAGGAGATCGGGGGGAGCTAGAGCCGCCGCGCCGCCTACGCCCCCCGCTGCTGGATGCGCCGGTGCTGCTCGACGATCACCTGGGCCATCCTGATGTTGGCGGCGTCGATCATCTTGCCGTCGAGGCTGACCGCGCCGCGGCCTTGGGCGACGGCCTGGGCGTAGGCCCTGAGCACGGCCTCGGCCCAGGTCACCTCCTCGGCGGGCGGGCTGAAGACCCGGTTGACGATCTCGATCTGGCCGGGGTGGATGACCTGCTTGCCGTCGAAGCCGATCGCTCTGGCCACCCTGCTGGCCCGCTCCAGCTCCTCCGGCGCCCTGAGGCCGGCGAAGGGTCCGTCCACGCAGCGCAGCCCGTTGGCGCGGGCCGCGGCGACGATCGTGTGCATCACGGCGTGCCAGCGGTGCCCCGGGTAGAGGGCGTCGTGCTCGTCGCGCTCGCCAATGCTCGAGAGGGGGGCGCGCATGGCGGCGGCGTAGTCGCCCGGGCCGTAGATCAGGGCCTCCAGGCGGGGCGAGGCGGCGGCGATCTCGCGGGCGTAGAGGAAGCCGCGCGCGGTCTCGATCTGGGCCTCGATGCCGATCGGGCGGGCCAGCCCGCGCCCCAACTCGATCTGAGACAGCAGCCGCTCGACGAAGAGCACGTCCTCGGGGCCGCCCACCTTGGGCACCATCACCAGGTCAACCCGGTCGCCCGCGGGCTCGAGCACATCTATCAGGTCGCGGTAGGCGAAGGGCGTGTCGAGCCCGTTGATCCGGTAGACCCGCAGGCGCGGCCCGAAGTCGAGCTCGCGCATGGCCCTGACCACGTTGGCCCTGGCCGCCTCCTTCTCGGCGGGGGCCACGGCGTCCTCCAGGTCAACGATCACGGCGTCCGCGGCGCTACGGGCAGCCTTCTCGATCATGGGCCAGCGCGAGGCCGGCACGAACAGGGCGCTCCGCTCGAGCCGCGCCGCCTTCTCGGGGTGCCCGGGGAAGTCGATCATCGCGTCGCTCCTGTCAGGTAGGCCTATGGCTTGCGGCCGGCGTAAGGGCGCCCCAGCGTGGGCGCCCACCTTAGGGCGCCCTTACGTCCCTACATACGTGTGAGGGCGCGGCGATCAGCTATCCGCCGCGCCGCTGCGGCGCGTGCTCGTCATGTCAGCGCCGCCCACCCCGCCAGCACGTACCAGATCGTCACGGCGGCCAGCCTCGCCGTGCGGTCGTCGAGGTCGTGGGGCGGGCTCAGCCCGCTGATCTCGACCAGGCGTGTGCGCGGGTCGGCGCCGGCCAGCTCGGCGAGGGCCACCAGCTCCTCGCCGCTCATGCCGAGAGGGTTGGGGGCGCTCACCCCGGGCGCCTCGGCCGCGGCCACGGCGTCCATGTCGAAGCCCCAGAACACCGCCCCCTCGTGGCTATCGGCCAGCAGCCCGCGGGCCGTGGCGGCCAGGCCGCGCATGCGCGCCTCGCGCAGCGTCACCACCTGCGCGCCCAGCCCGGCCAGGTAGGCGGTGTAGACCGGCGAGTTGGCGTGGGGCTGCGCGCCCAGCACGGCGAAGGCCGTCGGGGCCAGATGGCCCTCCTCGAGCAGCTGGCGGTAGGGCGTCCCGCTATTGGGCGGGCTGTCGGCGCGCACGTCGTAGTGGGCGTCCACGTTGATCGCCAGCACGGGCGGCGCGGCGGCGGCCAGGCCCGCCACGTCGGGGTAGGCCAGGTCGTTGCCGCCGCCAAGGGTGATCAGCCGCTTGCCGTCCCCAATCACCCGCGCCACCGTGGCCCGGTGGCGGGCGTGGGTCGTCTCGAGGTCGGGCCCCGGCACCGTGTCGCCCAGGTCGAGGATGGCCAGCCCCTCGAGGCCGGCCACGCCCAGCCTGTAGAGACAGCGCCGGATCGCCGCGGGGCCCTCGGCGGCGCCGGGGCGCCCGCCATTGCGCCGCACGCCCTCGTCGGTCGGGCAGCCGAGGATGACCGCGGCGGCCGCGGGGTAGTCGGCCGGATCGCGGGAGACGAGCTCGCCCAGGCGCCGGTCGTAGGGATCGCCCTTGCGGAAGAACAGCTCTGGGGCGGGCGGCGTGAGCGCAGTCATAGGCAGGGTGCGCGGGGCGGCGGGACGCCCCGGCCTCCGCGTCACATGCGGAAGAAGTCCACCACCGAGCTGCGCTCCTCCTCGCTGGGCATGATCTCGATGAAGGTGATGCGGCTCCAGGGGAAAAGCACGGCCTGCACGCCGGCGGCCAGGTAGTGCACCGGCTTGCCGTCGCGGCGGCGCATGTTGGTCACGCGCACGAACAGGTCGCTCGGCTGGGGCTCCTGGTCAATGTCGGCCAGCACCGGGTCCTCGCCGGTCAGGTGGAGAATGATCGTCTTGGCCACGTTGGCGCTCCTACTCGACCTCGAACCTGAGGATCAAGGTCCCGAACTTCAGCTCGTCGCCGCTGCGGACGGGCGTGGGGGTCTGGGCCGGCAGGCGCCGCCCGTTGACGAAGGTGCCGTTGGCGCTGGCCAGGTCCTCGACGACGAAGCCGCCGCCCCTCGGCGCGATGACCGCGTGGCGGCGCGAGACCCCGGCGTCGTAGCCGCCGTCGAGGCCCAGATCGACGTCGGGGTAGATGCCGCGCTGGTTATCCTTGCGGCCCACCAGCAGCTCCTGGTTGCCGTCCACGACGATGCGGCGCCCGCTGTTGATCACCACCAGGCAGACCGCGGGGGCGGCGGTCTGCGGCGCGTCTACCACCTTGGGGCCGATCTCGAGCGTGGCCGGGTCGCCGCCGGAGGCGGCCTTGTTGAGCGAGGCGGTCGTCTCGCGCCGGCCGGGGCTGGCCATCAGGCTGGCCCCGCACTCCGAGCAGAAGATCGCGCCCTCGAGCTGCTGGGCGCTACAGTGGCTACAGCGCTGCATCGCGGCGCCCTCCGGCTAGTCCAACTTTTCGGACGTCCGCTGCCAGATTGGACCAAGGACCAAGGACCAAGGACCAAGGACCAGGGCGGGGCAGCGGCTGAGCGGTTGGTCCTTCGTCGTTGGTCATTGGTCGCGACTCCAAGCGAACGTCTGGCACGTGGACTAGCATGAGCGGGCGAAAGCATGAGGGCGGCGGGCCTCCGGCCTTCATCCTTACATCCCTCATCCCTCATCCTTCCCCATGAGCCCGCGGGTGCCGTACTTGATCCGCTTGCGGCCCTCTGCGCTGGTCTGCCCCGAGCGCAGCAGGCGGGTGGCCTCCTCCTGCACGGTGCGGGCCAGCTCGACCTCGCCGGCCTCGAAGAGGCGGGTGCCGGCCATCTGGAGGCGGCGGGTGGCCTCCTCGATCTGGCCCTGCTCGACGCTCTGCCAGGCGCCGGCCTGGAGCCTGTAGGCCACCAGGCGCTCGAGCCAGTGCTTCACCGTGGCCTCGACCTCGTAGGGCACCGTATCGGCGGGGCGCACGCCGACGCGCAGCACCAGCTCGCCCTGCTGGTTATGCAGGCCCATGCCGGGCAGGCTGTAGCGCAGGGTCAGCCGCAGCAGCGGGTGGTCGCCCACGCCGAGGGGCGGCACCACCACCTCGAGCAGGAAGGCCTGGGCGTCGCTGCCGGGCCAGTCGCCGAGGCCGGCCGCCCACAGCAGCTCGCGCTCCTCGAGCGCCTGCACCGGGGCGATGAAGGGCCGCACCCGGTCGAGCGAGCGCAGCATGCCGCCGGGGCGCACCTCGACGCGCAGGCCCACGTCCTGCGCGAAGATCGAGGACATGCGCTTGACCTCGTCGGTGAAGACCTTGGAGATGTCGAGGGCCGAGGTGATGTACTGGGTGCGGCTGTTCTCGCGGGCCGCGATCGTCTCGAGCAGGTCCTCGTTCCACTCGCCGCCGACGCCGAGGGCGGTCACGCCGATGCCGCGGGCCTGGGCGCGGCGGGCGATCTCGACGCAGCGGCCCTCGTCGCCGTAGGTGCGCCCGTCGGTCAGCAGCAGGATGCGGCTCACGCCCCTGGTGAGCATGGGGCGCTGCACCTCCTGGAGGGCCAGGGCCATGCCCGTGGCCATCTCGGTGCCGCCGGCGGCCTCGACCATGCCGATCATACGCTTGAGGTCGCTCTTGTTGCGGGCCCGCTGGGCCGGCACCACCACCTCGGCCCGGTCGTTGAAGGTCACCAGGGCGAAGTGGTCGTCCTCGCCGAGCAGATCCACGATGCGCGCGGCGCCGTCCTTCACCTGCTGGAGCCGCTCGCCGCGCATCGAGGAGCTGCGGTCAATCACCAGGCAGAGGTTCAGGGGCAGCTTGGGCAGGGTCGTCGGCACGCCCTGGGCACTCATCTCGAGCAGCGCGTAGATCAGCTGGGGCTCGCCGCTCTCGGGCAGCAGGCTGCGGCTGAGGGTCGAGCGGAGCTGGATGCCTGGGCCCATGCTCACCTCTCTCCCATGGGCAGGGTCACCACCACCGCCGAGATATTGTCGTCGCCGCCGGCCAGGTTGGCCAGGGCGATCAGCTCGTTGCAGGCATCCTGTGGCCAGGGGCTGCGCAGCAGGGCCTGCTCCATCAGGGGCTCGTCCACCAGGCCCCACAGCCCGTCGGAGCAGAGCAGCAGGTGCGAGCTCTGGCCGACGGGCTGGTAGACGAAGTCAACCATGACCTGGGGCTGCTGCCCGATCGTCCGGTAGAGCTGGTTACGCAGGGGGTGCTCGCGGGCCTCGCTCGGGTCGAGCTGGCCGAGCTGGATCAGCCGGCCCACCGTCGAGTGGTCCGTGCTGAGCTGGCGCAGGCCGCCGGGCTCGAAGAGGTAGGCCCGGCTGTCGCCGACGTGGGCCAGGTAGAGGCTGCCGCCGACCAGCAGCGCGGCGGTGCAGGTGGTGCCCATATCCGAGCTCAGCACCTGGGCCGAATCCCAGATCGCCTCGTTGGCGGCCTGCACGGCGCCGACCAGGGTGGGCTGCAGGGCCTCGGCGAGGCGGTCGTCGAGGGCGGGCAGCACCAGCTGGCTGAGCACATGGTGGACCACGGTGCGCACGGCGAGGCGGCTGGCCACCTCGCCGCCCTGGTGGCCGCCCATGCCGTCGGCGACCACGAACAGGCCGACGGGCACCTCGCCGCCCTCGCGGGGCAGGGTGGTCAGCAGCGCGAAGACGCTGTCCTGGTTGACCTCGCGCACGCGCCCGATGTCGCGGGCGGCCATAGCCGCCAGGCCCTGGCGCGACCTGGTGGCGGTCAGGGCGGGGGCGCTGTCGGCGGGGAGCTGCCTGGTCCCAGCGCCCGGCTCGTCGGTCATGGCGGGCAGGCCGCCGGGCGGGGTGGGCGTCTCGTCGGCGCCGAGGGCGGCGGC
>DAOLDO010000301.1:0-7389 GCA_035327325.1 Chloroflexaceae bacterium
CGTAAGGGCGGCCTAGCGTGGCCGCCCCAGCCCGCCCAATCCCGCAGTTGAGCTCCGCCAGAGTGCTAGCCCTCGGGGAGCGCGATCCTGCGCCGCTCGGGGTCGGGCTGCTGGCGGTAGAGCGTGATCACATTGCCGATCGTCGCCACCAGCGCCGCCCCCGTCTCCTCCACCAGCGTGCGCGCCAGGGCCTCGCGCTGGTCCTTGAACTCGAGCAGGCGCACCTTGATCAGCTCGTGGGCCGCCAGCTCCCGTTCCACCTTCCCGAGCAGCTCGGGCGTCAGTCCCTGCTTGCCCAGCATCACCGTCGCCTTCAGCGGGTTCGCGAGCCCGCGCAGGTAGCTGCGCTGGGCCTTGGTCAGCTCGGCCATCCAATCCTCCGCGGGGTTGCGCGCTCGTCGCGCCGGCGACCGATACATTGTGTAGCACGAGCCGTTCCGGCCAGGTGCAAGCTCAGGCGGGACGGCACCGGGATTGGCCGGGCCATAAGCTTGGGCTGCCGCGACCTGCATCCCACATCCTTCATCCCTCATCCCTGCACTACCGGCGCCGATCCGCCGGCTGCTCGGTGGCGTGCGGCACCTGGCTGTAGCGACCGCGCGCGTCGTTGAGCCTCACCGTCAGAACGTCGCGCAGGTTGCGCAGCGAGTCGCGCACCGGGCTGACCTTGGTCTCGGTGCCGTACTGCCAGCGCACCGGCACCTCGGCGATGCTGTAGCCCCGCTTGCGCGCCAGGAAGAGCAGTTCTACATCGTAGGCCGTCACCGCCGCGCCGCGCAGCACCGGCGCGTCGTCGCCGTAGATGCGCACCCGGCGGAACAGGTCGTGGGCGACGTGGCGGGGCATGGCCTTGAAGCCGCACTGGGTGTCGCTGATGCCGCGCAGGGCCACGGCGGCGATGATCATGTTGAAGGCCCGCCCCATCACGTGGCGGTACCACGGCTCGCCCTCGCGGGTCGCCCCCGCGCCCTCGCGCGACCCGATCACCACGTCAATCCCGGCCCGCAGCCGGGCCTCCAGCTTGGGCCACTCCTCGATCGGCACCGCCAGGTCGGCGTCGCAGAGCAGCACGTAGGCGCCGCGGGCCGCCAGGGCCCCCGCCCGCACGGCGAAGCCCTTGCCCCTGTGGTCGCGCCGCAGCGTCTCGACCCCGGGGTGGCCCTCGGCGACCGCGGCCGTGCCGTCGTCGCTGCCGTCGTCCACCACCAGCACCTCGCTGGCGTACGGCTGCGCGGCCAGGTAGGCGCCGATGCGGGTCAGCGTCTCGGGCAGGCGGCCGGCCTCGTTGTAGGCCGGGATCACGATCGAGAGGTACAGCTCGTCCGGCACAGTCACCCCTTTGCTGGCGCCAGGCCGAGGGCCAGCGACGCGGCGAACTCCTCGGCGGCGACGGCCGGGGGGGCGCCGGCCCGCCGCTTGCGCCAGAAGAGCGGCAGCGCCCGCAGGGCCGCCAGCTGCCCGCGCAGGCGCGCCCGCGCCGCCGGCTCGCGCCCGTGGCGCAGGCTGCTCAGCGTGAAGCCGAGCTGCGAGGCCAGCAGCCGCGGCCAGTGGCGCCGCGCCAGGGGCCCGGGCATGTTCTTCACCCAGACCAGGGCGAAGTTGCGCCCGCAGTAGTAGCTCGCCAGGGCGCCGCCGCCCGTGGCGCTCAGCCTGTGGTAGACCACCGCGGTCGGCACGAAGAGCGTGCGCATCCCGCGCAGCCGCGCCCGCAGGTTCAGGTCCACATCCTCGCAGTACATCACCAGGTCCTCGTCGAAGACCCGCCCGCCCTCGGCCAGGGCCTCGAGGGCCGCTCGCCTGTAGGCCGCGGCGCCCGCGCACGGGCCGAACACCTCGCTCAGGGCGTCGTACTGGCCCACGTCACGCTGCCAGACGCCCCTGCTGCCGGGCTCGCCGTCGGGCCTGTAGTAGTCGCCCGCCGAATGGAGGTGGTCGCGCCGGTCGAACAGCAGCAGCTTGCTGGCCGCGAAGGCGTAGGCCGGGCGCGCCTCCAGGGCGCCCACCAGCTCGGCCAGCCACTCGTTATCGGCCTCGGTGTCGTTGTTGAGCAGCACCACGAACGGCGCCCCCGTCGCGGCGATGCCGGCGTTGACCGCCGCGGCCAGGCCCCTGTTGCGCGGCAGGCGCACCACGTGTACCTCGGGGTAGCGCTCGGCGAGCAGGGCCAGCGAGCCGTCGGCGCTGCCGTCGTCCACCACGGTCACGGCGAAGTCGCGGCGCGTCTGGGCGCGCAGGGCGTCCAGGCAGACGGGCAGCAGCGCGGCGCCGTTGTAGTTGGGGATGATGACGTCAATTGTGGCCATCTTAGGCGGCGAGGCGGGCCAGGTAGGCCGCCAGGGCCTCCTGCCAGGGGCGCAGCGCGATCCCGATCGCTGCCCCGGAGAGGTTCGCCAGGGGCGCGTAGGGCGGCGGGGTGCTGTCGCGCCTGTAGTCGGCCAGCTTGGTCGGCTCGATCGGCA
The DNA here is from genome assembly GCA_035327325.1 of Chloroflexaceae bacterium. Lineage (GTDB taxonomy): Bacteria > Chloroflexota > Chloroflexia > Chloroflexales > Chloroflexaceae > CAIWXH01. Next base: position 2,460 of record DAOLDO010000301.1, read on the forward strand.
CCTCGGCGCGGCCCGCGGCGTCGAGGATGGCCCGGGCGAAGCCGTGGCGCGAGGCGGCGCCGCCGTTCACGAAGTGGTAGGTGCCGAAGAAGTCGCCGGTGTCCACCAGGCGGGCCACGGCGTCGGCCACGTCGGGCGCGTAGGTCGGGCTGCCCACCTCGTCGACCACCATGCGCAGGCCGCCCGGCGGCGGGGCGGCGGCCAGGCGCAGCACGGTCCGCACGAAGTTGCGCTCGCCGCCGAAGAGCCAGGCCACGCGCACGATATAGAAGCGGTCCAGCAGCTCGCGCACGGCCAGCTCGCCGGCCAGCTTCGAGCGGCCATAGGCGTTCACCGGGCCGGTCTGGTCGTACTCGAAGTACGGCCGCGCCCCGTCGCCCGCGAAGACCTCGTTGGTGCTGATATAGACCAGGGGCGCGTCGAGCCGCCGGCAGGCCAGGGCCATGTAGCGCGTGCCCAGGCCGTTGACCCTGTAGGCTAGCTCGGGGTCGCGGGCGCACCCGTCCACGTTGGTGTAGGCCGCCGCGTGGATGACCAGGTCGGCCCCCGTGGCGACGATCTGCCCGACCGCCGCCGGGGCGGCGAGCTCGAGGGCGTCGTGGCCGAGGGGCACCACCTCGTGGCCGGGCCCGAAGGCCCCGCACAGCGCTGCGCCGAGCTGCCCCCTGGCGCCCGTGATCGCGATGCGCAAACTACCTGCTCCTCACCGTTATGGGCGCCGCCGCGCCGGTCCGCGCCCTCTCCAGGCAAGAGTAGCAGAACCGGCGGGAGGCGTCAAACGCCCCATCTCAGCCCTCCGCGAGTGGGATGGTCAGCGTCACCAGGGCGCCGCGCCCGTCGTCCCTGTTGCGCAGCTCGTAGTGCCCGCCGACTGCGTGGATGATCCGCGCCACCAGGGCCAGGCCCAGCCCCATCCCGTCCACCTGCCCCGTGAAGTTGCGCTCGCCCTGGTAGTAGGGCCGCCACACGTGCGGGATCTGGTGCGGCATCAGGCCGGGCCCGTCGTCGCCGATCGCCAGCGCGATCTGATGGGCGCCGGCGGCATTGACCGTGATCTGAAGGCGTGGGTCGTGCTGCGGGTGGAACTTGATGCTGTTCTCGATCACCTCGCGCAGGGCCACCTCCATGCCCTGGCGGGTCAGGGCCACGCGCCGCCCGGCCAGGGCTGGCTCGACCGCCAGGGTGAGGCGACCAATGCCCATGTCGGCGGCGACCTGCTCGGCCAACGCGGCCAGCTCGCCCACGGTCGGCCCCTCGGCCCCGTAGAGGTTGGCGGGCGGGCGGAGGTAGTGGAGGATGTCCTCGATCTCCGAGCGCAGCCTTCGCGCCGCCGCGAGGGCCACCTCGGTGATCCGCGCGATGCTCTGGCGGTCCATGCTGCTGGCCCCGCCGTTGAGGATGTTCAGGCCGCCCAGGATGCCGACCAGGGGCGTGCGCAGCTTGTGGCCCAGCATCGCGTGGAAGGTCCACATCTCGCGCTGCGAGGTGATCTGCTCGGTCACATCGCGCAGCCGCAGCACGCGGGCGTCGTCGTTCTGGGTCGGGGGCAGCAGGTCAACCCGCAGCCAGCGCTCGGCGGTGCTGGGGCCCTCGGGGGTGACCAGGAAGCGCGGCGTCTCGTCCTCGGCGGGCGCCACGGGCCAGCCCGACCACGCCTCGGGGGGGGTGAGGGTGTAGCGGGCCGCCGCGATGCTGATAAAGGGGGCGCTGAGCGGGTCGTCGGCGGCCAGGCCCAGGATCTGGCGGGCCCGCGGGTTCGCGTAGCGGGCCTGGTCGTCAGGGCCGAGCACGAGGATGCCGTCGTCGCTGTGCTCGACCGCCCAGACGAAGCGGGCCCGCTCCGCGGCGACCCGGTGCTGCTGCTCGAGCAGTTTGCGGTAGCGGTTGAGCCGCAGGATCGTCGAGACCCGCGCCCGAAGCTCGACATAATCAAAAGGCTTGGCCACGAACTCGTCGGCCCCGGCCTCGAAGCCGCGCACCCGCGACTCGCGGTCGTCCAGGGCTGTGACCAGGATGACGGGCACCTGGGCCAGCAGCGGGTGGGCCCGGATCCTGCGGCAGACGCCGAAGCCGTCCAGACCCGGCATCATCACGTCGAGCAGGATCAGGTCGGGCGGGTCGGCGGCGGCCAGCTCGAGGGCCGCGATGCCGCTGGAGGCGCACTGAACCTTATGGCCGAGTGGGCGCAGCAGGTCGGCCAGGATGCTCAGGATCTGCGGGTTATCATCAACGAGCAGAATGATCCCAGATTCCATACCCTCCGATCATACCAGCTTCTGGCCTGACGTGGAACCACTGGAATCTTGCTCAGAGTGACTATTTCTCAACAAAGTGTGTGATGAGCGTAACGCAGAAGGCCGAGCATGCCCCTTACACTGGGCCGATGCGCCCTCTGGCGAGCTGGACGATCGTCAGCAGCTCGGCGTCGGTGGGCCCGCCGCCGTTCTGCTCCCACCAGCGCCGGTACCAGCGCAGGTTCTCGATAAAGGCGGTGAGCACCTCGTCGCGGCTGAGCGGGGGGACCTTCTGGCGCAGGGCCTCCATCGCCTCCTCGCGGTCCGACGGCGCGATCTCATCAATCGTGTCGAGGATGCGCTCGGCCCGCAGCAGGAACAGCTCGCGCTCGATGGTTGGGAACTCGGCCCCGATCTGCCTGATGTTGCCCAGGTAGCAGATGGTCCGCTGGCGGGGCACGCCCCGCGCGTCTCGGTAGCTGGACACCAGGTAGGCGTCGTAGAAGCTGGTATCGGCGATCAAGGCGTTTTTATGCCGCCTCACAACCCAGCGTATGTACATGGCCTTGCTCCCATGCCCTGGCCGCTTTTGCTTATTATACCACGACATGAGCAATTTTTTCCTAAATGTCAGGGCGGTCTCTGCCCGCACCGGGTGACACAGGGAGGTATGAAAGACAAGAAATTCGGCCCGCAAATAGTACGGTGTTTGTTCTGTTAGGGGAATTAATTGCATAAGGATGAGAACTGTTGAAGCCTCAAGGAGTCTTCTTGGCTTCGTAGCGCGGTATGGCCCCAGGCGTTCTGATGCTAATCCGATCTTAGTGACATATCATTAAAATTCCCTCCTTGCCAGCGGGTTGCACGGAATTTGTCAATATTGCAGATTTTTTAACCATATGCTATACTCCGCCCATCGTAGCGCCACAATCTGCTGCACCTCCACCTTGATAGGGCGAATACCCCTACGTGTGCACCGGCCCTGAAGCCCAGCCCCATCGGAGGCGCCGCGTCTGCGGCGGGGCGCCCTCGTATCAGCTTACGATGCTCTCGTGGCTGTAGTTTACACTCTGTACTACACAATCACCCGGTCCGGCCTGTCCGCCTGAAAGGGGTAGCCTGCATGGGGTTCCTGCGTCTCGTCGTGAAGACGGCCCGCCTCGCGACCATCAGGGTCGGGGCCGGCTGGATGTTCGCGCTGCTCACCTTCAACTTCAACCGGGTGACGATCGCCGACCTGGGGGCCATGGCGGTGATCGTCACCTCGTTGATCGGCCTCCACCACTTCATCTCGTTCTTCCAGGTTTACTGGGGCCGCTTCGCGGACCGCAACCCGATCTTCGGCTACAGGCGCACCCCCTATATTGTCCTTAGCGGCCTCTGCGCCTCGCTGATCTTCCTCCTGCTGCCCTCCGTCGCCATCGGCCTCGGCGAGCGCAGCCCCCTCGCCACCCTCGAAGCCTTTGCCCTGGTCGCCCTCTTCGGCGTGGCCATGGCGATGAACGGCAGCTCCTCCAACGCCCTGGTCGCGGAGGTCACCACCCCCAAGGAGCGCGGCACCGTGATCGCCTTTGTCTGGGCGACGGTGATCATCAGCGGCATCGTCTCGGCGGTCGTGGCCGGGCAGATCATGCCCACCTACTCGCCCGAGGCGATGCAGCAGCTCTACAACCTGACCCCCTTCGTCGTGCTCGGCAGCATCCTGATCGGCGTCATCGGCATGGAGCGCCGCATCACGAGGGAGCAGCACGCCGCCTACCTGGCCCAGCAGCCCGCCGAGACGGCCTCCCCCCTGGGCACGTTCCGCGTCGCCCGCCGCCTGATGGGCTCGAACCCTCAGGTGCGCGCCTTCTTCTTCTTCGTGCTGCTGGCGATCATGGGCATCTTCCTCCAGGACGCGGTGCTCGAACCCTTCGGGGCCGAGGTCTTCGGCCTGAACCAGCGCGAGACGGCCCGCTTCCAGCAGTCGTGGGGCGTGGGCGCGCTGCTCGGCATGCTCGGCATCGGCATCATCTCGACCATCTTCCCGATCGCTAAGAAGACGATCGCCACCCTGGGCGGTCTGGGAGTGGCAGGCGGCCTGCTGCTGATCGCCACCTCGGCCTTCACCCACCAGGTCGGCCTGATCAACCCGGCCCTCATGGTGATGGGCCTCGGCATCGGCTTCTTCAACGTCGGCGCCCTCGCGATGATGATGGAGATGACGGTCGAGGGCCAGACCGGGCTCTACATGGGCCTCTGGGGCATGGCCCAGGGCCTCGGCAACGGCTTCGCCAATGTGCTCAGCGGCGCCTTCCACACCGTCCTGATCGAGACCGGGATCTTCACCCACAACGTCGGCTACGGCCTGATCTTCGGCCTCGAGGCCCTCTGCATGGTGCTGGCGATCGGCATCCTGCGCGGGATCAGTGTGCAGGAGTTCAAGGGCCTGTCCCGCGGCGACGTCGGCGGGGTGCTGGCGATCACGGTCGTCCTGGGCGTGCTGCTCGCGCTTCTGCTCGACCAGCCGATGTGGGGCCAGGGCGTGGTGCGCATCCTCGTCATCGCGCCCTTCTTCGTGATGCCCACCGTCTCGGCGCTGGTCTGGAAGAACATGTTCATGGACCCCGTGAACGGCCTCTTCGCCCACCTCTGGAAGGCCTTCGGCGCGACCCCGGTCGAGTGGCTGAGCCAGGCCTCGATGTTCTCGATCATCC
>DAOLDO010000302.1:0-7382 GCA_035327325.1 Chloroflexaceae bacterium
CGCCCCGGGGGGGGCCCCCCCGGGGGGGCCCTTTTCTTACGGTGAGGAGAGACCCCGGTGGTCTTCCTTTTCGATGGCCCCGCCGCGGAGGATACCAACCGCCAGTACAGCGATGGCGCCCTGGTGCGGCGCATCCTGGCCTACTTCCGGCCCCAGTCGCGCAAGATGCTGATCGCCGCCGCGATGATCAGCGGCACGGCCATCCTCGAGGCCGGCATCCCGATCTTCATCTCGCGCAGCCTCGACGGCCTGGCGCCCGACACGCCTTTCGGCCAGATCGCCCTGGTGGCCCTGGCCCTCGCGGCCCTGGCCGGCACGGCCTGGGTCTTCAACCTGGTGCGCCAGACCCTCTCGTCGCAGGCCGTGGGCGACGTGGTGCTCAGGCTGCGCGAGGACGCCGCCGACGCCGTGCTCAAGCGCGACCTCTCGTTCTACGACCAGTTCCCCTCGGGCAAGATCGTCAGCCGCGTCACCTCCGACACCGCCGCCTTCTCGCAGGTGATGGTCCTGACCATGGACCTGCTGAGCCGTCTGCTGCTCGTGGCGGTGATCCTGGGCTACCTGGCCACGATTGACCTGACCCTGACCGGCATCCTGCTCGGCCTGGCGCCCTTCATCGTCGCCGCGGCCCTCGGCTTCCGCCGCCTGGCCCGCAAGACGATCACCGCGTCGCGGCGCATGAACGCCACGGTCAGCGCCCACGTCCAGGAGACGGTGAGCGGCATCGGCGTGGCCAAGACCTTCAGGCAGGAGCCGGCGATCTACGCCGAGTTCGTGCGGGTGAACGACCAGAGCCGGCGCGTCAACATGCGCACCCGCTACACCTTCAGCAGCATCTTCCCCATCCTCAACATGCTGGCGGGCGTCGGCACGGCGCTGCTGGTCTACGTCGGCGGCCAGCAGGTGCGGGCGAACACGCTCACCCCCGGCGAGTGGTTCCTCTTCATCCAGGGCATGGCCGTCTTCTGGTTCCCGCTGACCAGCATCGCCTCGTTCTGGAGCCAGTTCCAGCTGGGCCTGGCCGCCGGCGAGCGCGTCTTCGCCCTGATTGACGCCGAGCCCCGTGTCGTGCAGACGGGCGACCTGCGGCTGCCCGCGATCAAGGGCGAGATCGTGTTCGAGGAGGTGCAGTTCGCCTACCGCGAGGGCGAGCCGGTGCTGCGCGACTTCGGCCTGCGCATCAGGCCCGGCGAGACGGTGGCCCTGGTCGGCCACACGGGCTCGGGCAAGAGCAGCATCGCCCGCCTGGTGGCGCGCTTCTACGAGTTCCAGGGCGGCCAGATCCTGATCGACGGGCAGGATATCCGCGGGCTCGACCTGGCGGACTACCGCGCGCGCCTGGGCATCGTGACCCAGTCGCCCTTCCTCTTCGACGGCACGGTGCGCGAGAATATCCGCTACGGGCGCCCCGAGGCCGACGACGAGGCCGTGCTGGCCGCGGCGCGGCGCGTGGGCGGCGGCGACTGGCTCGCCACCCTGCCCCAGGGCCTCGACACCCAGGTAGGCGAGCGCGGCGCCAGCCTCTCGATGGGCCAGCGCCAGCTGGTGGCCCTGGCCCGCGTGCTGCTCCAGGACCCGGCGATCTGCGTCCTGGACGAGGCCACGGCCAGCATTGACCCCCTGACCGAGACGCTTATCCAGGAGGGGCTCGACGAGGTCCTGGCGGGCCGCACCAGCATCGTGATCGCCCACCGCCTCAGCACAGTGCGCAGCGCCGACCGGATCATCGTGCTGCGCCAGGGCGCGATCATCGAGGAGGGCAGCCACGAACTGCTGATGGCCCGCGGCGGCCACTACGCCGAGCTGTACAACACCTACTTCCGCCACCAGTCCCTCGACTACATCGAGGGGTCGCGCCGGGCCGCGTAGGGGCGCCCCAACGTGAGCGCCCCTACGCCGGGCAAGGTGGAGCGCCTTAACGTGAGCGCCCCTACGCCGGGCAAGGTGAGCGCCCCAACGTGGGCGCCCCTTACCCACGGTTGACTGCCGCCGTACCGTCTGGCGCCGCCGCAGACCTCACCCCCCTGCCCCCTCTCCTGCAGGAGAGGGGGAGCCGAGCAACGCGAGGCGAGGGTGAGGTCCAAGGCGACCGTCAAGCGGAATACGCCCTGCTGGAGCCTTCGTCTCACCGCGCCGCCTCGACCTCGGCCGGGGCCGGCGCGGCGGCCGGCTGGGCCACGGCGCGGTCGCGGGCCAGCTCGGGGCGCAGCGCGCCAAGCAGCACGGCGCAGGCCGCGGCGACCAGCAGGGTGCCGGCCAGGTAGGGCGCGGCCTGGCCGACGGCGTCGAAGAGCAGGCCGGCCACGAGGGGGCCGACGACCATGGTCAGGCTGGTCAGGGACTGGGTGCCGCCGAGCACGCCCCCCTGCTCCTGCGGCGAGACGCGGCGCGATATCAGGCTGGTCAGGCTCGGGGTGGCCATGCCGCTGCCGACGCCGAGCACGCCGACCGCGGGGTAGAGCATCCAGCCGGCGGGCACCACGGCGATCAGGGCGAAGCCGGCGGCCATCAGGGCCATGCCGACCACGGCCAGGCGCGCCTCGCCGAAGAGGGGCACCAGGCGCCTGATCAGGAAGCCCTGCATGATCACCGCGATCAGGCCGATGAAGGCGAAGATGAAGGCGATCTCGGTCGGCCCGTAGCCGAAGCGGCTGTCGCTGAAGACGGCGAAGTTGCTCTGCAGCCCCGCGAAGGCCAGGTTGAGCAGCAGCACGCCGGCCAGCAGCGGGCGGATCGCCTCGCGGCCGACCAGAACGCGCAGCCGGCGGAAGGGGTTGACGCTGGCGGGCCCGCCGGTGCGGGCCTCGGCCGGCAGCGACTCGGGCAGGCGGAAGTAGCCGAAGATCACGTTGGCGAAGGCCAGGGCGGCCGCCGCGAAGGCCGGCGCGCTCAGGCTGACCGTGCTCAGCAGGCCGCCGATGGCCGGGCCAAGCATAAAGCCCAGCCCGAAGGCCGCGCCCAGCATGCCCAGCCCGCGGGCCCGGTTCTCGGGCGTGGTCACGTCGGCGATGTAGGCCTGGGCCGTGCTGATGCTGCCGCCGGTGATGCCCGCCACAATGCGCGAGATGAACAGCACCGCCAGCACCGCCTCGGGGCCGAGCCCGGCGAAGCGGTCGGCCAGGCCGAACAGCACGTACGAGAGCCCCGCACCCGTCAGGCTGATCAGCAGCACCGGTCGCCGCCCGAAGCGGTCCGACAGGCCGCCCAGCACCGGCGCGAAGAGGAACTGGAACAGCGAGAACGAGGCCGTCAGCCCGCCGACGATCAGGGCGTGGTTGCTGGCCATCCAGGCCGGGCTGCTTGCCTCGATCAGCTTGACATAGAACGGCAGCAGGGGCAGCACGATGCCGACCCCCAGCAGGTCAATGAAGACGGTGAGGAAGATAAAGATGAGCGGCGAGCGCTGAGCATTCACGGTTGGCGAGACCCTCTTGTTTTACTGACCGGTAAGATTACAGGCTGACTATAGCACAATGTCGGGCCGATTGTCAATACATTGCACACCATGTGCAAAGATTTCTTTGGCATCGCCCGCGGGCATACAGAGCAAGGGGTGTGCCGGAAGATCGGGCCGCGCCGACGTTCAAGTCTCCAGACGGATGTGGTACCATGACCACGACCCGGAGCCCACGTACAGCGTCCGCCAAGGTGCCCCATGGCCTTCACCGGCTTCTCAACCGAGACCCTCGTGGGCCTGCCGCCCGAGCTGTTCAGCGAGGTGATCCCCAGCATCACCCTGCCGAGCGAGCTGAAGGTCACGCTGCACATCTTCTTCCGCCTCAGCCGGCAGCGCGGCGCCCCCCGGCGCGTCAGCTGGGACGAGCTGGCCGCCGACCGGACGCTGCGCCGCTCGCTGCGCGCCGTCTCGAAGCTGCGCCCGATCGAAGACATGCTGGTCGAGGGCCTGGAGGCCGCGGTGCGCCGCGGCACCCTGCTGCACCTGGCCGTGCCCGCCGGCCCCCGCGTCGGCAACTGGTACCTGGTCAACACGGCCGCGAACAGGGCCTGGGCCGAGAGCCTCGCCGCCGCCCAGGCCGCCCTCGCCCCCGCCGGCGAGCTCCCCGCCGAGCGGCCGCCCCTGATCGGCCTCTACGAGCAGAACATCGGCCTGGTGACCCCGATGCTGGTGGACGAGCTGCGCGAGGCCGAGGAGCGCTACCCGCGCGAGTGGATCGAGGAGGCCATGCGCGAGGCGGTGCGGGCCAACGCCCGCTCGTGGCGCTATATCCGCAAAGTGCTTGAGAGGTGGGCCGCCAATGGACGACAGGATGCGCCCGATCGGGCCCAGCGACCTTTCGATATTGAGAAGTACACCAACGGCCAGTTCGGCGGCCTCTTCCGGCGGGGCAGCGACGAGACCGACCTCTGACGACGAGGCCGCCCCGCCCGAGGAGCTGTGCCCGCGCTGCAAGGGGGCCGGCTACCTCGTGCTCGACGTGCCCTACGGCCACCCCGACTTCGGCCACCTGATCGCCTGCAACTGCCGCGCCGCCCAGCTGCTCCAGCAGCGCCGCGAGAACCTGCGCGCGATCAGCAACCTCGGCCCCTTCGCCGGCAAGACCTTCGATAACTTCGACGCCGGCACCCCCGGCGTGGCCAGGGCCTACGCCCGCGCCCGCAAGTTCGCCGAGCAGCCCCGCGGCTGGCTGATCTTCTTCGGCGGCTACGGCTGCGGCAAGACCCACCTGGCCGCCGCGATCGCCAACGAGGTGCTCAACAGCTCCTACCACTCGGTGCTCTTCGCCGTCGTGCCCGACCTGCTCGACCATCTGCGCAGCACCTTCGGCCCCAGCAGCGAGGTGGCCTACGACGAGCGCTTCGAGCAGGTGCGCGGCGCCGATGTGCTCATTCTCGACGACTTCGGCACCGAGAACGCCACCCCCTGGGCCCGCGAGAAGCTGTTCCAGCTCTTCAACCACCGCTATAATTACAGGCTAGCGACGGTGATCACTAGCAACCGCAAGCCCGAGGAGATTGACCCGCGCATCTTCTCGCGCATGAGCGACCGCGAGCTCTGCGACGAGATCACCCTGATTGACGCCGGCGACTACCGGCGCACCCCCGGCGGCCAGCGCTTCGAGCAGAAGAAGAGCGACCACCTGCGCCGCATGGGTCGGCGCGATGATCGTGGCTACTCATAAGGCAGGTGGCTTTCAACCACGAAGCGCACGAAGTGCGCGAAGGTTAGCGACTCTGCCGACCGTAATGCTGTGCTGCTACGATAACGGCGCCGCGCGATCTCTGGGCTTAAGCTCTAACGTGTGAAGCTGCTCTCCCGGCCTTCGTGCTCTTCCTGATCTTCGCGCTCTTCGTGGCAAGACTTAGAGGTTTGTATGCAGCGACACTTCCTCTCGGCGGCCGACCTCTCGCGCGACGAGGCCGAGGCCCTGCTGGCCCGGGCCGCCACGCTCAAGGCCGAGTGGCGCGCCGGCGGCGAGGGCCTCCACGCCCGCCTGCCCCTGCGCGGCAAAACCCTGGCCCTGGTCTTCGAGAAGCCCTCGCTGCGCACCCGCGTGGCCTTCGAGGCCGGCATGACCCAGCTCGGCGGCCACGGCTCGTACTTCTCGGCCAACGATATTGACATGGGCGGCCGCGAGAGCGTCTCCGACGTGGCCCAGAACCTCAGCCGGATGGTCCAGGCGATCGCCTCCCGCGTGTTCAAGCATGCCACGATCGAGACCCTCGCCCGCCACGCCACGGTGCCCGTGATCAACGCCCTCTCAGACCGCGAGCACCCCTGCCAGGCCCTGGCCGACCTGCTGACCCTGCGCGAGCGCTTCGGCCGGCTCCAGGGCCTCAGGCTGGCCTACGTGGGCGACGGCAACAACGTGGCCCACTCGCTCATGCTGCTCGGCGCGACCCTGGGCGTGAGCACCACGGTGGCCTGCCCCCCCGACTACCGCCCCGACCCCGAGATCCTGGCCCAGGCCGAGCGCCTCGGCGCCGAGACCGACGCCGCCGTCCATGTCACCGCCTCGCCCGCCGAGGCCGCGGCCGGCGCCGACGCGCTCTACACCGACGTGTGGGCCTCGATGGGCCAGGAGCACGAGACGGCCCGCCGCCGCCCGGTCTTCGCCCCCTACCAGGTCAACCAGGCCCTGATGGCCCAGGCCGCCGGGGGCGCGCTCTTCATGCACTGCCTGCCCGCCCACCGCGGCGAGGAGGTCACCGCCGAGGTGATTGACGGCCCACAGTCCGTGGTGTTCGACCAGGCCGAGAACCGGCTGCACGTCCAGAAGGCGCTGATCCTGACCCTTCTCGGGCTCTAGCGGGGCCCCGGGGCCCGCGCCCCGGCTCGCCCTACGATAGATTAGGTGCTCCTATGGCTGGCAACCGCGCAATCTTCGACCGGGCGATGGAGCAGAGCCGCGAGGCGGCCCGCAGCGGCCAGTGGGACGAGTCGCTCAAGGCGGCCGTCCGCGCGCTCCAGGAGTTCCCGCAGGACGCCGACGCGCGCACCAACGCGGCGGTCGGCCTCTTCCACACCGGCAAGCTCGACCGGGCGCTCCAGGTTTTCGAGGAGCTGCGCGCAGGCGACCAGAACAACGCCTTCTTCCTCGGCTACATCGCCCAGGCCCAGGCCCGCCAGGGCAACGCGAAGGCCGTGGATAGCTACAGGGCCCTCGCCGACCTCCACATCGGTCAGCGCCGCCCCGCCCAGGCGATCGAGGCCCTACGCGATCTGATCAAGCTGCGCCCCGACGCCGACGACCAGCGCGCCCGCCTGGCCCGCCTCTACGAGGACGCGGGGGGCGTGCGCGAGGCGGCGGGCGAGCACCTGACCCTGGCCCAGCGCTTCCTCGCCGCCGGCCGCCTCGACCAGGCCGCCGAGGCCGCCGAGCTGGCCCTGCGCCTCGACCCGAACAGCCGCGAGGCCAAGGACCTGATCGTCGCCGTGCGCGACGCGATGGCCCGCGCCGCCGGCCTCGAGGGCGCCGCCCCCGCCCAGGGCTCCGCCGCCCAGCCCCAGGGCCCCGAGGTGCGCGTCAACCTCGCCGGCATGACCGGGGCCCTGCGCTCGCAGCAGTTCGCCCTCGAGAAGCTGGTCGAGCAGGGCCAGAAGGCCCAGGAGGCCGGCGACAACGAGGCCGCGGCCAAGCTCTACGAGCAGGCGGTCGAGGGCGGCCTCGAGCGCGCCGACGTGCTTTACTCCCTCGGCCTGCTCTACCAGGAGCGCGGCGACCACCGCGCCGCCGTCGGCGTGCTCACCAGGGCCTCAGCCGACCCCGAGTACGCCCTCTCGGTCCACTTCGCCCTCGGCCAGAGCTACAAGGAGCTCGGCCAGCTCCCCCAGGCCGCCCAGGAGTTCGAGCAGACGATCCGCCTGGTTGACCTGGAGTCGATCGGTCGCAACGAGGCCGACGACCTGATCCAGATGTACG
>DAOLDO010000303.1:0-7375 GCA_035327325.1 Chloroflexaceae bacterium
CCTCGGGGTTGCCGACGAAGGCCTGGGGGTGGCTCTGCATCTGGTAGCGCTCGACGTGCAGGCCGCGCTCCTTCAGCGCCAGGAGGAGCTCGTTGGTATCAAGCAGGGTCTGGTCGAGCGCCGGGCCGCAGAGGCCGGTCGGGCAGCACATCGGCGGGTCATAGAACGCCACGTCGGCCTGGGCCGGGACGGTGGGCCGAGCATCCAGCATAGAGATCGTACTCATCGGACACAACTCCCTCTACATAGCGAGTGTAGCCCCGAGGCTACGCGGGGACGGGGGCGTTCAGCGGGGCGAACAGGCACGCCAGGGCGTCGCTGAGGACGCTAGGGCGGGCCAGAGTGAAATACTCGTGGCAGGCCAGCTTCCCGGCCTCCTCGGCGGGCGGGCCGCCGAAGGGCGGATGCTGGCTGGCGTGGCACTGCATCGCGCGCAGCTTGGCCTCGCGGTGCGGGCCGATGTCGATGGCGGCGACAGTGCCGCCGGCGACCTCAGCGCTTGGGTTCACACCGCAGCCCTGGCGGGTGGCCTCGGAGGGTGCGATGTAGTAGAGCCGGGCGTCCGGCAGCGCAGCCGCGTCGAAGGCCTCGGTGGCGAGGCGGTGGATCGCCAGATGGTCGACGTGGCCCGAGATGCCGTCGGGACCGAAGGTGATCACCGCGTCGGGGCGGTGAGTGATCATCAGCGCACGCAGCCGGCGGCGCACCTCGTCCTGGACGGCCTGCTCCAGCTCACCGTCCATATAGCCCAGCAGCCGCACCTCGGCGATGCGCAGGGCCGCAGCGGCATCGTACAGCTCCCCGACCCGCACCTCGCCGGCCTGGAGCGGCGTGAGGCCGGGGATGCCGTGCTGCCCGTTGGTTGCGGTGACCAGGGTGATCGAGGCGCCCTGGGCGGCATACATCGCCAAGGTTCCCCCAATGGGGAAGCTCTCGTCGTCGGGGTGGGCCAGGATGACCATCAGGGATCGGCGCTCCATCGCGATGCCCCCTCGCTCCAGCGGTTCGACGCTGGTTGAACTATTTCGCTCAGAGATGGGCAGGCCAGACGCCTGCCCCCAGCCGGCCTACCGGCGCTCGATCGTGATCATGCTTGCAGGTACAACGCTGCTCTGCGGGCCGCACGTCACCCGGCGCGGCTTGATGCGGGCGGGGTCGAAGAACGCGCCGAAGGCAGCGTTGATCGCGTCGAGGGCCTCGCGGCGAACCGAGTAATAGACCCAGCGGGCGTCCAGCGCATCGCGCTCGACCTCGACCAGCCCGGCCTTTCGCAGCACGCTGAGGTGGTGCGAGATCAGGTTCGGCGCCATGTCGAGGTGGTCGCCCAGCTCGCAGTTGCACTGCACGCCCTCGATCAGCAGGTTCAAGATCTGGAGCCTTCGCGGCTCGGCGAGCACCTTGAGCCACTGAGCGAGCTGGTGAGTGTCGAGCCGAGTGTCAACCGCCATGGAGGCCTCCTCGAAGATACTTCAACGACGATTGAATTGTAGGCGGCCCCGAACACCCGGTCAAGGGCTGGCTGGTTCACATCTCGCAACCTGCCATTTCTGTTGCTACGCGACCATCAGCAGCCAGACGCGCTGGAGCGCCAGCAGCACCAGGGCGCTCGCGAAGACGCGGGTCAGAGTCAGGCTCTTCACGCGGTTGGCCATGAACGCGGCGCCAGCCTGCGCGCCGACAATGGCGGAGATCGAGGTCAGGCCGAGGAGCAGCCAGTCGAAGCGCGCGTCGGCCAGGTGGGTCGCGAAGGCTGAGAACGAGGGCAAGGTGACGATGACGGAGTTGGTTGCTGCGGCGAGGCGGGCCGTATAGCCAAAGAGCACCAGGGCGGGCATCAGCAGGAAGCCTGGCCCGACGCCGAGGAAGCCGGCGAAGACGCCGATCCCGGCGCTGGCCGCGCCGGCCTTGGCCCGCGTCGTGTCGCTGATCACCGGGGCGACGCTGTCGTCCTGCCTCGGTGGGAAGGCCATGCGGTAGGCCAGGAAGATGAGCACGCCCACGTACATCCACCAGATCGCCGTGGTGGGGACGAACTGGATTAGCCAGACCCCGAGCGGCGCCACCAGCGTCGTGATGATCAGCAGCGGCACGGCGGTGCGCCAGTCGACCATGCCCTTGCGGGCGAAGGTGATCGCCCCGGCGATCGCCGTCACACCGTTGAGCCAGAGCGAGAGCGGCATGATCTCGTGCTTCAGCTCGAAGCCGAACAGCCCGAGCACGGGCGTGGCGATGAAGGCCACACCCAGGCCCATCATCCCGGCCAGGAAGGACAGGCCGAACAGCAGCACCGTGAGGATGACGTACAGCATAGCCGGCTCCAGTGGGCAAGTGCGCAGGCACCTGGACGTGATCAGGTGAACAGGCGCTGCGCGGCCTGAATGCCGTCCACAAGCGCATCCACATCCGTCAGGTCGTTGTACACCGAGAAGCTGGCGCGGGCGGTGCCGTCCTCCAGCCCCAGCCGCAGGTGCAGCGGGTGGGCGCAGTGCTTGCCGGCCCTGATGGCAATACCGCGGGCGTCGAGCAATGAAGCCAGGTCGTGAGGGTGGGCCCCGTCGAGCGTGAAGGCGATGACCCCCGCGCGTGCCGAGGGGTCGCGCGGCCCCACAATCTGAAGCCCCGCGACGCCGCCGAGCCGCTCAAGGGCATAGGCGGTCAGGGCGTGCTCGTGGGCGTGGACGGCCTCCATCCCCAGCGCTTCAAGGTAATCGACCGCGGCGCCGAGGCCGACCGCCTCGACAAATGCAGGCGTGCCGGCCTCGAAGCGCTGCGGCGGCCGCGCCCAGACCACCTCCTCAAAGGTGACCGACTCCATCATCTCGCCGCCGGTGAGGAAGGGCGGCATCGCCTCCAGCAGCTCCTGCCGGCCCCAGAGTACGCCGATGCCAGTCGGTCCCAGCATCTTGTGCCCGGAGAAGGCCAGGAAATCGACGCCCAGCGCCTGCACGTCCACGGGCAGGTGCGGCACCGACTGGCAGCCGTCCAGCACCACGACGGCGCCAACGGCATGGGCGCGCTCGACGATCGGGCGCGGGTCGGTGACCGTGCCGAGCACATTCGAGACGTGGGCGAAGGATACCAGCCTGGTGCGCGGGGTGATCAGGTCGTCCAGCCTGCTCAGGTCGAGCGTGCCATCGGCGGCCAGCGGGATGAAGCGCAGCGCGAGGCCGCGCTCCTTCGCCAGCACCATCCAGGGCAGGAAGTTCGCGTGGTGCTCCAGCTCCGTGATCACGATCTGGTCGCCGGGCTGCAGCACCGAGCGCCCGTAGCTGAAGGCGACCAGGTTCAGGGCCTCAGTCGCGTTGCGCGTGAAGACGATCTCCTGAGCCGACCGGGCACCGATGAACGCCGCCACTCTGGCCCGGGCCGCCTCGTAGCGCGCGGTGCTCTCCTCGCTGAAGGCATAGATCCCGCGGTGAACGTTGGCGTAGGTGGTGCGATACAGCGCGTCCATCGCGTCGAGCACGGCGACCGGCTTCTGGGCCGAGGCGGCGCTGTCGAGGAAGACGAGCGGCAGACCATGAACGAGCTCGTGCCGGGCTGGGAAGTCAGCCTTGACTCGTGCGACATCGAGCGTGGCCGGGGCTGGAGCTAGCGGAGGCATAGCGGTCGCTCCTAGATCACGAGGTTGAAGAGGTAGCCGATCAGGATGATGCCGGTCGCGACCACGCCCACGAAGGTGGCGATCAGGCGCGGCTTGAGCACGCGGCGCAGGATGATGATCTCGGGCAGGCTCAGGGCCACCACCGCCATCATGAAGGCCAGCACTGTGCCCAGCGCGGCGCCCTTGGCCATCAGCGCCTGTACTACCGGGATGACGCCCGCGGCGTTCGAGTAGAGCGGCACGCCCAGGACGACCGCCGCTGGCACCGACCACCAGGCCTCCGCCCCCATCACGCCCGCCAGGGCGTCCTCGGGCACGAAGCCGTGGATGCCCGCGCCCACCGCGATGCCGAGCACCACATAGAGCCAGACCTTGCCGACGATTTCTTTCGTGTTCTCCCAGGCCGCGGCGAAGCGCTGGGCCCAGGTCGGGCGCTGCTCGGCCACCGCACCCCCGCCGCCCTTGATCTGCCAGACGAACTCCTCGACGTGGCGCTCCAGCTTCAGCCGGCCGATTACGATTCCGGCCACAATTGCGATGCTGAGCCCCGCGAGTAGGTAGAGGCCAGCCACCTGCCAGCCGAACATGCCGAAGAGCATCACCAGGGCCACCTCGTTGACCATCGGCGCGGCGATCAGGAACGAGAAGGTCACGCCCAGCGGGATGCCGGCCTCGACGAAGCCGATGAACAGCGGCACGGCCGAGCAGGAGCAGAAGGGGGTGAGCACGCCCAGGCCCGCCGCGGCCACGTTACCGACGCCCTCGCGCTTGCCGCCCAGCAGCGCCCGTGTGCGCTCGGCGCTGAAGAACGAGCGCAGGGTGGTGATCGCGAAGATCATGCCGCTGAGCAGCAGCAGGATCTTGGGCACGTCGTAGAGGAAGAAGGCCACCGCCTCGCCCAGCTGCGAGCCGTGGGCGAGTCCGAGCAGCCCGTAGGCGAGCCAGTCGGCCAGGGGCTGGATCAGGTTGTAGGCCACGAGCCAGGCCACGGCGGCGCCGGCGACGAGCAGCCAGGCGCGGGTGTCGGCGCTGCGGCCGGCCCCGGCGGGTGAGCGGAGTATCTGTGCCATCGCTGGACTCACATACAAAAAAGTGAATATGGCGCCGGAAAAAGATGGGCGGCCCTGCCGCCCACGACCATCGCCCGCTACTTCGCCAGCCAGCCGGCGATCTCATCCTCGTTGGGGATGCGTCCCGCGGCGACGAGCACGTCGTCGACGACCAGGCCGGGGGTCTGCATCAGGTTCCAGCGCATCATCTGGCCGTAGTCGGTGACCTTCTCGACCTCGGCCTGGAGGCCGCGCTCACCCACAACCTTACGGACGCGCTCCTCCAGCCGCTTGCAGTTGGCGCAGCCGGGGCCGAGGACTTTGATGTTCAGCATGGGATAGCTCCTACCGGTTCAGTGCGATCGGCTGAGCGACGAGGCTCAGCGTCGGGGAACAACGCGGGCACGGACAGCTCACGAACGAGCGCGAGGCGCTTGCCGCATCGTCTCCCGCCATAGCCCTGGCGGTGTCGAGCATGGTCAGCAGCTCGGGGCGGGCGATGCGGTAGAAGATATTCGGCCCATCGCGGCGGTCGGCCACCAGGCCGGCCCTGCGCAGGATGGCGAGTTGCTGCGAGACGTAGGCCTGGCGCTGGCCCAGGTGCGCCTCCAGGTGACAGACGCACTCCTCGCCGCCCCGCAGCACGTCCAGGATTTGCAGCCGCACCGGGTGCATCAGGGCCTTGAAGAGCTGCGCGTGGCGCTCGGCGGTAGCAGTGTTCATAGGCCCAGCATATTCCTTTTTCTGCATATTGAAGGTGCGAAGCTGGACACCACTGGTAGCGGCGCCGCAACCCTGCCGGCTCTGGAGGGCAAGACAAATGGGGCGAGCAACTGCTGCTCGCCCCACATCCGCGAAGCGCTCGCTTCGGGTTAGCGCAGCGCGGCCACGAGCTCCTGCTGGGCCGCGCTCAGCGCGGCGTCGGGGAGCGGGAAGTAGCCGACCTCGGCGACCACGTCGCCCACACTTTGGAGGTAGTAGCTCACGAAGGCCGCCGTGGCCGGGTCGGCCTGGAGCGTCTGCGCGCTGGTGTAGATGAAGAGCGGGCGCGCGAGCGGGTAGCTCCCGTCGGTCACCGTCCCCTCACCGGGGAGGACCGCGCCGTCGCCGCCATCGATCGGCACGGCCCGCAGCCGCTCGCCCTCGGCCTGGTAGTAGGCGAAGCCGAAGTAGCCGATCGCGTTCGGGTTCCCCTCGATGCCGCGCACCAGCTCGGTGTCGTCCTCGCTCAGCACAGCCCCAGGAAGAGCCTCAAGCGGCGCACCGTCGCCGAGCACTTCTTCCACAAAGTAGTCGAAGGTGCCGCTGTCCACGCCCGGGCTGTAGACGGCGATCGGCTCGTCGGGGTAGCTCGGATCGACCTGGCTCCAGCGGGTCGCCTGGCCGCTGAAGATCTGGGCGAGCTGCGCGAAGCTGAGCGCCTCGACGAAGCGGTTCTGCGGGTTGACCACCACCGCCAGCGCGTCGACGCCGACCTGGAAGCCGACCGGCTCGCGGCCCACCGCGCGGCAGGCCGCGATCTCGTCATCGGCGATCGGCCGGCTGGCGTTGACGATGTCGACGTCGTCGCCGTTGCAGAAGCTGCGCAGGCCACCGCCGGTGCCGGTGACTTTCACCTCGATCTGGGCAGGCGAGCCGTCGGCGTGGAACTCCTCGGCGATGCGCGCGGTGAGCGGGTAGACCGTCGACGAGCCAGTGATCTCGATCGGGCCGCGGATCGCCGCCGGGTCAATCGGCGCCAGGGCCTCACCGGCGAGCAGGCTCGTGGCGGGCATGCTCGGGGTGGACTGGCCACAGGCAGCCAGCGCCAGGGTGAGTACCACTGTCAGCACACGGATATAGCGCAGCATTGCCTGCTCCTCCTCTCACTCGCCAAGATCTTTGAGCTTGATCGGTTTCGTGCGCGGGCCCGTGCTGGCGGGCAGCAGCAGCGAGAGCAGGCCGGCGGCCAGCACAAAGGCCACCGAGGCCCACAGGCACAGCACCAGGCCGCCGCTGTCGCCCCACTGCAGGCTGAGCTGGTAGAGCAGGCCGGAGAGCACCGTGCCCGCCAGGCGGCCGATCGCGTTGGCCATGTAGTAGAAGCCGACGTTCATCGCCACCTTGTCGCTGTCGGTGTAGGCCAGGATCAGGTAGCTATGCACCGCCGAGTTCAGCGCGAAGACCGCGCCGAAGGCAAGCAGGCCGCCCACCACCGCCAGCGCCGGGGCGATGCCGTTCATCAGGGCCAGGGCGATGCCGGCGGGGAAGGCGGCCAGGCCAAAGGCCAGCCCGGTGGCGCTGCGCCCGTCCGGCTCGCTGTTGCCCTCGACGCGCCGGCGGATCAGGCCGGGGGTGGCGGCCTGCACCATCCCGTAGCCGATCGTCCAGGTCGCCATGAAGCCGCCCGCTTGCCAGAAGTCCCACCCCAGCACGCTCACGAAGAAGACCGGCAGGCCCACGACGAACCAGACGTCGCGCGCGCCGAAGAGGAAGATCCGCGCCGCCGCCAGCATGTTCACCGCCCGGTTCTGCGAGAACATCTGGCTGAACTTCGCCTTCTTGTTGGCCGTCCCCAGGTCGCCCTTGATCATCGCCATGGCTGCGACGAGGGCCGCCAGCACCAGGGCGCCGAGGAGCATCAGCGCCGGCTGGAAGCCGACCAGGGTGAGCAGCAGCGCGCCCAGGAAGAAGCCCACGCCCTTGATCGCGTTCTTCGAGCCGGTGAGGATGCTGACCCACC
>DAOLDO010000304.1:0-7368 GCA_035327325.1 Chloroflexaceae bacterium
TGCGGCCACCAGGTACTGCGGGCTAATCACCAGCAGCGCCGGCTCGGCCAGCAGCATCAGGCCGGCGCCGCCGGGCACGAGCAGCAGCAGCTGGAGCCGCACCAGGGACTGGTAGGCGCCGTTGAGCGTGCCGCCCTCGCCCTGGCGCACCCGGGCGAACAGCGGCACCTGCACGCCCACCATCGGCGTGTAGAGGTAGCTGAGGGCCATGCGCACCAGGGCGCTGCCCGCCCACAGCACCGCCACGTCCCCCAGGTCGCCGGCCAGGAAGATCGCGAAGTTGACGCTGGCGATCAGGTCGGTGGCGGTCATCAGGAACGACACGCCGGAGTAGCGCACGAAGCCCGGGGGCAGCCAGCGCCGCCACTCGCGCAGGGGCGGGGCGGCGACGGGCGCGGCGGGCGCCTCGGCGGAGCGCAGCTCGCGGCGCAGCCGGCTCACCTGCCAGGTGGCGAGGGCCACGGCGATCGCCGGCGCCAGGACCATGGCCCCGAGCACGCCGAGGATGTCCCAGCCGGCGAGGATGGCGCCGACGATCAGCAGCTGGGGCAGCACCTTGGCGGCCAGGTCAATGCTGTTCCAGGCCCGCTGGCGGAAGAAGCTGCTCAGGTAGGCCATGAGCATGTCGTAGCAGACGCCGAAGAAGAGCAGGGCCACGACCGTCACGGCGAGCAGCCACCCGTAGTTGGTCACAAAGGCTAGGAGCTGGTCCTGGGCCGGGCCGTCGATCCGCTCGTCGCCGAGCACCATGCCGCGCAGGTAGGCGAGGAAGGCGGGCTGGAAGATGATCAGGCCCGCCGCCACCAGCAGCAGCACGGCCATCTGGGCCGCGAAGACGAGCTGCAACAGGCGCATGGTGGCCAGGGCCCCGCCGGCCCTATCGGTCTCGGGAATGTACTTGGGCAGGGCCCGCGTGGTGCCCAGATCAATGCCGGTGCCGAACATGTTGCTCGCCCCGCTGACCATGGCCAGCAGGCCGAAGCTGGCCAGCGAGAGCCGGTTCAGCTTGACCAGGGTCGAGAGGGCCTCGGCCACCAGCCGCAGGGGCACGAAGAGGGTGTTCCACACCACGGCCCGCGAGACCTGGCTCGCCAGAGATGGGGGCTTGGTTGTCGTCGGCTCTGATGCCATTATGGGTGTGCCACTGTTACCACGAAGAGCACGAAGGCCACGAAGGTCTGTGTTCGCCTGTGCCGCCCCAGCCGGCCAGAGCCACGCGAGAGGCTCGGAAGGTTTGGCAGGAGCAGAGTGCCTCTCGTCCCTTCGTGATCTTCGTGGCCTTCGTGGTAATCCTAACCTAGCCTGTTTTCTCGAGGGCCAGCTCGAACATCCCCACGTACCAGCGGCGCTGGGCCCTGTAGGCCAGGCCCTCGAGGCCGACGGCGCGCAGGGCGCCCCTGGCGGCGCGGCGACCGGCCTTGCGGCTGACGAAGGTGCCGGCGCGCAGCTGCTCCTCGCGCAGGTCGCGCATGCGGAAGCCGAGGCGCCCGCAGAGGCGCAGCAGCTCGCCGTAGTGGAAGTAGTGCATCTCCGAGAGGCGCTGCATGTCGCGGAAGGCGGCCCCCGCCTTGCTGCGGCCCCGCAGGGCGATGAGCGCCTCGGCGGCGGGGCGAGGCAGCCAGTTGAGCCCACGGATATGGTAGTGTGGGTCAACCCAGGCGCGCCGGTTGATCGCCGTGATCAGGGCGTGGCCGCCGGGGCGCAGCACGCGGGCCAGCTCGCGCAGCACGGCCACGGGGTCCTGCACGTGCTCGAGCACGTCCCAGGCGGTGGCGGCGTCGAAGGCGGCGTCGGGGAAGGGCAGGGCCTCGCCGGCGGCGTTGAAGACGGGCAGGCGCAGGCCGTGGCGCGCGGCGCGCAGCTCGACGATGCGGCAGTAGGCCGGGTTGTACTCGCAGGCGGTCACGCGGGCGCCGGCCAGGGCCGCCGCCACCGCGAAGCCGCCCATGCCCGCTCCGAGGTCGAGCAGGCGCAGGCCGGGGAGCGGGCCAGCCGCGCCGGCGAGCATGGCGACCCGCTCGGCCTGGTGCTGCTCCTGGTTGATGCGCCGCTCGCGCCAGCGGGCGAAGTCGCGCCGCCAGGTCATATGCTGGAGCCAGGGGTCGATCGCCTGTTCGAGCTCGGTGTTGATCATGATGTGTGATGTGTGAGGTGTGAGGTCGGCATAGCCGTGCTCGCAGCTGAGTCACAGCTCACACAGCGAGCGAAGCGAGCGGCTCACACCTCACATGTCAGCGCTTCCGCAGCAGGAACAGGTCGTCCTCCTGGTCCACCAGCTCCCAGGCGGGGTCGGCGAGCAGGCGGCCGAGGATGTCGTTGCCGCGCGCGGCCTCGGCGCGCAGGCCGGCGGCGCGGGCGTCAATAAAGGCGTAGTCGGCCTCGTCGGGCTGGTGGTGCATCTTGCCGCCGGGGATGAAGAAGATCTCGAGGCGCGGGAGCAGGTGCGGCCCCAGGAACGAGGTCGCCGCCACCTTCGCCTCGGGCGGGATGCGCGCCTTCATGCGCTCCATCACCGCCACGCGCGCCGGGCTCTCCGGGTTGCGCACGGCCGAGACCACCGGGTTCCTGAGCGGGATGTTCAGGAGGGCGACGAGGGCGACCATCGCCGCCAGCAGGAGGGGCGCGGCACGCGGCGCCCTCGCGGCGCCGAGCCGCTCCCACAGCCAGGCGCCCCCGTAGATCGCGGCGATGATCAGGCCGGGGATGGCGAGGATCTGGTACTGCTCGGTGATCACGTACTGGTAGACGCGGTTGGAGAGCAGGTTGATCGCGAAGACCGGCGCGGCCAGCAGCAGCTCGCGCGGGGCGAAGAGGGGCAGGAAGAGCAGCCCGCCAAGCATCAGGGCCAGGTAGGCAAGCTTGGCCGGCTGGAAGACGAAGAAGAAGACCTCGACCGGGTGGGCGAGGATGTTCCTGACCATGTTGGGGATGCCGCCGCCGAGGTGCATGTAGTAGCACGCCTGGGGGCTCACCCCGCATGGCCACATGTCGTTGTAGTCGCGGCTGAGGTCGAAGGGCACCTCGACCTGAGCGGGCGGCTGGAAGCTCGGGCTGTAGAAGCGGGGCGTGACGTAGGTGATCGCCGCGTAGAAGTAGGCCAGGCCCACGATGATCGGCACGAGGCTGTAGGCCCAGGGCAGCCGGCGCAGGGCCGCGTACATGCCGAAGGCGACCACCACCAGGGCCGCGTCGGTGCGGGTGAGCATGGCCAGGCCGAGCAGGGCCAGGTACGGCCAGAGCCGGCGGCGCTCGAGCGTCCAGAAGGCCCAGAGCAGCAGGACCAGCCCGGGCACGCGCGGCTGGAAGGGCGCCGCCATGCCCATGAACTGCGTGGTCGGGTAGAGCAGATAGAGCGCGGCGAAGGCCACGCCTGCCCAGGGCGAGCCCAGCCGGTCGCGGGCGATCAGGAAGACGGGGAGGGCCGCCGAGACGAGCAGGACGGTCTGCAGGACCACCAGGGTGTAGGCCGAGGGGAGCAGGGCGTAGAAGGGGACGGCGGGCAGAAAGCCCAGGGCCACGTCCAGCCCCATGAATGTGTCGGTGAAGTTGTAGCGCGAGACGAGCAGGAAGCGCCCGACGGTGGTGCCCCAGATCGGCATGTGGAAGTCCACCATGTCGAAGCCGTGGCCCCAGTACGAGTACTTGTAGGCGCCGGCCCCGGCCAGGGCCAGGCCGACCAGCAGCATGAGGGCGCCGAGGGCGCGGCCGGGGGTGAGCCAGGCGGGCGCCGCCGCCGCCCGCGCGCGCTCGCCACGCAGCGTCTGGTCGCGCAGCATCAGCCCACCACCGGCGAGGTGACGATGCGCAGCACCCACTGGTCGAGGGCGGCGTAGAGGCTGTAGAGCAGCACGGCGATCACCGCCCAGCGGCCCCAGGGCCAGCGGGCCCAGATGCGGTCGGCGTAGACGGCCCAGCAGACGCAGATCACGGGCAGCAGGTAGAAGAGCTGCTTGTCAACCATCGAGATGCGGTAGCCGGCGAGCATGAAGAGCAGGGCGACCGTGCCCCAGGCGGCGAAGACCGTCCAGGCCAGGGGGCGGCCGCGCAGGGCGACGAAGCCGGGCACGGTGAAGAGCACGGGGATGGCCAGCCCGTAGTAGAGGTAGTCGCCGGGCCAGATGCGGTAGTCGAGGTGGGGCACGAACGACCAGAGGTACTGGCCGAAGGGCGGTCGCTCGACGCCGACGCTGGCGGGGCCCTGGGTGAAGACCGTGCTCATGTAGGGCATCGTCTGCGCGAGGATCGGCGAGATGTACTGGCCGTAGTAGATCACGAGGGCGAGGGCGATCGCCACGCCCGCGGCGAGCCACATGGGGCGCAGCGAGCGGGTCAGACCGGACCAGTCGCCGCCGCGCCGACTGTTGAGCCAGGCCAGGGCCGTGAAGATCACCAGGAACACGCCCATGAAGACGCCGGTGACCGTGTAGAGCAAGAAGGTGAGCAGGAGCAGGACCGAGAGGGCGACCATGACCCGCCGCTCGCCGAGGCGCTCCCACATGCAGAGGATGATCGTGTTGCAGACCAGGGTGAGCCAGAGGCCGAAGGCGGTGGGCAGGTTGCCCCATGAGTGGAGCAGGAAGGCCACGGGGAGCACGGCGTAGGTGGCGGCGGCGATCAGGGCGCCGCGGCGGCTGAGGCCGGCCCGCACGGCGATCAGGGCGATCAGCATGACCCTGGTGCTGTCGAGCAGGATGCTGGTCAGGTTGGCGGCCATGTCCATCGAGAGGAAGGGCACGAAGGCGAAGCCCGTGGCCAGGATGTGGAACCAGGGCGAGTAGGGGATGACCGGGCGGTTCTCGCCCCACTCGGCGGTGGGCATGGTGGTCTCGTTGAGCGGGCTGCTGGTGCCGTAGAGGCGCGGCAGGTCGCCCGCGAGGATCCACTGGGACCTGGTCATGTGCCAGTTGACGTCAATGGCGACGAAGTAGGGGAAGATCGCGCCGCCGGCCTTGAGCCAGAAGCTGAGGATGAAGATGATGAGGAGGGCGCCGAGGAAGGCCCGGCCGCCCATGCGCCCGCCGTCGCGCGGGGCCACGGCCGCGGGGCGCTCGTCCTCGTCCAGGGGCGCGCCGGCGACGCGGAAGAGCCAGCGGGTGGCGGGGCGGGCGGCGAGGACGAGCAGCACGCTGGCGACGGCAAGGGCGGCGAGGCGGGGCAGCATGAAGCTGGAGGGGAAGCGGTGGGCCACCAGGGCCCAGCCGCCGGCCAGCACGGCCAGGGCCACGCCCAGCGCGGGCCAGAGGTAGGCGGGGGCGCGCCCGCCGGCGCGGCGCCACAGCTCGGCGCCCGCCAGCTGCAGGCTCGCGAAGGCGCCGAGCACGGTCACCAGGGCCAGGGCGAGGCCGCCGAGGGGCGGCAGGGCGGCGGCAGGGCCCGCGCCGGCGGCGGGGGCCACCACCACGCTCGAGAGCAGCACGCCGAGGGGGCGCGGGTCCTCGTAGACGTTGGAGCGGATCGTCAGCTCGAGGGTGCCGTCGCGCACGGTCGCGGGCGGCACGAGCAGGCGCACCACGCGCACGTCGCCGCTCTCGGGCAGGCGGGCGAGGGGCAGGCCCCCGGCGCTGATCTCGGCCTCGAGGGGCTGACCGTCGGGGTGGCGGGTGACCACGCCAAGCTCGGCGACCCAGGCGCCACGGCCGAGGTTGGGCAGGACCACGCGGCTCTCGCCCGTGGTCCAGCGGTAGGTGCGGGCCGGCGACAGCACCACCTCGCCGACGATATCGCGCGGGGGCAGGGCGCCGCCCACCAGGGGCGAGACCAGGCTGAAGGTGAGCTGGTCGGCGGCGGCGAGCTCGGGCGGGATCTTGGCGAGCACGCTGTCGGCGGTGCGGCGGGGCATATCCACGCGGACATCGTTGACGGCGATCGCCGCCTCCTCGAGGATGCCGGGCGGCTGGCCGGGGGCGGCGCGCAGCACGGCGATCCAGACGCCGCGGCGGTCGCCGGGGAGGGTCAGAGTCTCCTGGCCGGGCGCCCAGGCGAAGGGCTGGGGGGCGCCGGCGGAGTCGATCTCGCGACCGTTGAAGCCGCGCAGGAAGGCGGCGTCGTAGTCGCCGCCCATGTCTATGCGGACCGTGGGGCGCACGGCATAGGCCGCCGTGAGCACCAGGGCCGTAAGGATGGCCAGGAGGATATAGGGGCGCAGGTCGCCGGCCAGCGGGACGCTCAGGGCCGACCGGACCCCGCGCGCGCGCGGGAGGGCGCCCCGGGATGCAGAGCTCGCCATAGTCTCCTCGGGCCGCGCCGCGGCCGCTCACCATGAAGTCAATCCGCCGGATTGTACCAGAGATCGCCCGGGGCGCAACAGCGCTCACCTCGGCGTCACGGGGGCCTCAGGAGGGCCTGTGCTATAATCGGCCCCCGATGAGCGCCGCCCTGCCGTACATTGCCCTGCCCCTCCTGCTCTACCTGCCAGGGTGGGCTCTGAGCGCGCGCCTCGGCGCGCCGGCCGACCCGCTCGAGCGCCACTACGAGCGCGTGGCGGCCAGCGCCCTCTGGGCTGGCTGGCTGGCCCTGCTGCTCGCCCAGCTCGGCGCCTTCTCGCTCTGGCTGCACCTGATCGTGACGGTCGCGGCCAGCGTGGCGCTGGCCTTCATGCCGGGGCGGCGGGCCCTGGCCAGCGGGCGACCGACCGCCCCCGCGCCCCGCTGGGAGCTCGCCGCCCACGCCGCCATCCTCGCGGTCGCCCTGCTGCTGGTGGCCCGACCCTTCGAGACGGTGCTCGGCGTGCGCGACGCGGGCGTCTACGCCAACACGGGCCTGGCGATCGCGCGCACGGGCGCCCTGGTGCAGGCCGACCCGCTGCTGGCCCAGTGGGGGCAGGAGGCCCTGTCGGAGGACCCGGCGGTGGCCGAGCCGGCGAAGCAGGCGATCACCAACTATACGATCAGCCAGCCCCGCGACCGCTACATCGCCACGCGCCTGCGCGCGGCCGGCTTTTTCGTCTACGAGGGCGAGCTGCCCGAGGGCCGGGTGGTCCCCCAGGGCCTGCACCTGCTGCCGGCCTGGATCGCCCTGCTCGCCGCCGCGGGCGGGCCCTACCTGGGCCTGTTCGCGCCGGGGCTGCTTGGCGCGCTGGGCGTGTGGAGCGTGGGCATGCTCGGGCGGCGCCTGGCGGGGCCGTGGGTGGGCGCTCTGGCGATGGCCCTGCTGGCTCTCAACGGCACCCAGATCTGGTTCGGTCGCTACTCGACCGCCGAGACCGTGGCGCAATTTTTGATCTTCGCGGGGTTGTACTTCTTCGCCGGGGCGTTCGGGGGCGCCCACGTGGGGGCGGGGGGCGCCCACGTGGGGGCGCCCCTACCGGGGGTGCCGGCGGGCGCACGCGGCGGGGCGGCCCACCCGCGGCCGGGCGCCCACGTGGGGGCG
>DAOLDO010000305.1:0-7333 GCA_035327325.1 Chloroflexaceae bacterium
GGCCCACCAGGGCAAGCAGCCTGCGTTCGCCCTGCTCGACGAGTGGGTGCGGCCCGCGCCCCCGCTGCCCCCCGACGAGGCCCTGGCGAACCTGGCCCTGCGCTACTTCACCAGCCGCGGGCCGGCCACCGTGCAGGACTTCTGCTGGTGGTCGGGGCTCGCCGTCGCCGACGCCAGGGCCGGCCTGGGCGCGGTCGAGGGCCGGCTGTCCGTCGCGCGCCTGGAGGGGCGGAGCTACTACTACGCCGAGGCGACCGCGGCGCCTGGCGACGAGGGGGAGCGCCTGCGCCTGCTGCCCCCCTTCGACGAGCTCCTGATCGCCTACCGGGACCGCGGCGCGGCCATCGAGCCCGCCGACATGGGCAGGGTCGTGCCGGGCGGCAACGGCGTCTTCAACCCGATCGTGGTGCGCGACGGGCGCGTCGTCGGCACCTGGCGCCGCGCGCTGCGGGCGGGCCGCGTGGAGCTGAGCTTCAGCCCGTTCCGGCCCTGGGGCGAGGGCGAGGCCCGGGCCGCCGCCGCCGAGGCTGAGCGCTACGGCCGCTTCCTGGGGCTGCCCGCCGTGGTCGCCTCCGGCGCCTGAGCGCCCCCGGCTACCCCTTCAGGGCGGTCATCAGGTCGAGGGCGCCCTTCTTCGCGTCGGCGAACAACATCAGCGTATTGTCGGCGGCGAAGAGGGGGTTGGGGATCCCCGCGAAGCCGGGGCTGAGGCTGCGCTTGATCACCACCACGCTGCGGGCCTTGTCTACGTTGAGGATGGGCATGCCGGCGATCGGGCTGCTGGGGTTGGTGCGCGCCATTGGGTTGACCACATCGTTGGCCCCGATCACGATCGCCACGTCAGTCTGCTCGAACGAGGGGTTGATCTCGTCCATCTCCTTCATCTTGTCGTAGGGGATATCGGCCTCGGCGAGCAGCACGTTCATGTGGCCTGGCATGCGCCCGGCGACCGGGTGGATGGCGAACTCGACCTCGATGCCGCGCGCCTCGAGCAGCGTTACCAGGTCGCGCACGGCGTGCTGGGCCTGCGAGACGGCCATGCCGTAGCCGGGCACGATCACCACGCGCTGCGCCGTCTCCAACAGCAGGGCCAGCTCGTCGGCGTGGGCCGCCTTGACCTTGCCGGCATACACCTCGTCGCCGCTGGCCGTCTCCTCCGAGGGCACCCAGATGCCGAAGAGCACGTTGGTGAGCGAGCGGTTCATCGCCCGGCACATGATCGTGGTCAGGATGATTCCCGAGGCGCCGACCAGCGAGCCGGTGATGATCAGGGCGTTGTTATTGAGCACGAAGCCTGTGGCGGCCGCCGCCAGGCCCGAGTACGAGTTGAGCAGCGAGATCACCACCGGCATGTCGGCGCCGCCGATCGGGAAGACCAGCGACAGGCCGAGCAGGCTGGCGCTGGCGACGAGGCCCCAGTAGGCCCACGTGGCGCCCGGGTCGATCGCCAGCCAGACGCCCAGGGCGGTGCTTATGGCGAGCAGGGCCGCGTTGAGCGCCTGGGCGCCGGGCAGCCGCACGTCGCCCGCGATCCCCTGGAGCTTGCCGAAGGCCACCAGGCTGCCCCAGAAGGTGACCGCGCCGATCAGGCCCGAGGCTGCCGTGGCCACCGCGAACTGGGTGGAGACGCCCAGCCCGGCCGCGAGGGCCTCGTAGAGCGCCGCGCCGGCCACCAGGGCCGAGGCGACGCCGCCGAAGCCGTTGAGCAGAGCGACCATCTGCGGCATGTCGGTCATCTGGACCCGCGTGGCCATCAGCGCGCCGACGGCGCCGCCGATCAGCAGGCCGGCGATGATCCACTCGTAGCTCAGCACGTGCTGATCGAGCAGCGCCGCCACGATCGCGATCAGCATGCCGAGGGCGCTGAGCCTGTTGCCGCGCACCGCCGTGCGCGGGTGGGTCAGCCCCTTGATGCCGACGATGAAGAGCACCGCGGCGGCCAGGTAGGCCAGGTTGATCAGTCCCTCGCGCATGGTGCTCAGTCCTTCCGGCGGAACATGCCGAGCATGCGGTTGGTCACCAGGAAGCCGCCCACCACGTTGATCGTCGCGAAGATCACGGCGAGCAGGCCGAGCACCGTGGTCAGCAGCGAGCTCTGGGCGCCGGTCGCGAGGATCGCGCCGACGATCGTGATCCCCGAGATCGCGTTCGAGCCCGACATCAGCGGGGTGTGCAGGGTCGGCGGCACCTTGGTGATGATCTCGAACCCGACGAAGACGGCGAGCACGAAGACGGTGAGGGCGACAACCAGCTGTTCCATAGATTTAGGATCTCCTCTCGCGCCCGCTAGATGGAGCCGCGGAAGGCTATCGGGAGCGTGGGCGCCCGACGCCGCACGTACGACCTCGTGTGGCGCCCGCTAGGGGGCGACGCTCTCCTGGGCGAGCAGGTCGCGCACGCGGGGGCTGGCCACCTCGCCCCCGTGGGCCACCAGCGCCTCGCGGATCACCTCGTCGTCGAGGTTCAGGTTCAGCTGCCCGTCCTTCACCGCCAGGCGCAGCAGGTTGACCAGGTTGCGGCTGAAGAGCTGGCTGGCGTGGCTCGGCACGCTGGCGGGCAGGTTGGTCGGCCCGAGGATGGTCACGCCGTGGGCCAGCGTCGTCTCGTCGGCGCGGGTCAGCTCGCAGTTGCCGCCGCGCTCGGCGGCCAGGTCCACGATCACCGAGCCGGGCTGCATGGCGGCCACCATCTCGGCGGTGACGAGCACGGGCGAGGGCCGGCCGGGCACCACGGCCGTGGTGATCACCACGTCGTTGCGCGCCACCACCTCGCCCATGAGCTGGCGCTGGCGCCGGTAGAACTCCTCGCCCTGGGCCTTCGCGTAGCCGCCCTTGTCCTCGCTGTCGCCGGTCTCGAGCGGCAGCTCGACGAAGCTGGCGCCCACGCTCTCGACCTGCTCCTTGACCGCCGCGCGCACGTCGTAGGCCTCGACCCGCGCGCCGAGGCGCTTGGCCGTGGCGCAAGCCTGGAGCCCGGCCACACCCGCCCCGATCACGAAGACGCGGGCCGGCGTCACGGTGCCCGCCGCGGTCATCAGCATCGGGAACATGCGCGGCAGCGTGGCGGCGGCCAGGAGCACCGCCTTGTAGCCGGCGACCGTGGCCATGGACGAGAGGGCGTCCATGCTCTGGGCCCGGCTGATGCGCGGCACGAGCTCGAGGGCCATGGCGCTGGCCCCGGTGGCGGCCAGGGTCGCGACCGCCCTGGGCTGGCCAAGGGGCTCGACGAAGCCGAGCACCAGCTGGCCCGCGCGCAGCAGCCCCACGTCGCCCTCGGCCTGGGCCGGCGCCGCGCCCGCGGCCCGCACCTGGAGCAGCACGTCGGCGGCGGCGAACAGCTCGGCCCGCGACGCGGCCAGCCGCGCCCCGCGCTCGCTGTACTGCGCGTCGGGGAAGCCGGCGCGCGCCCCCGCGCCGGACTCGATCAGCACCTCCAGGCCGAGCTTCTGCAGCGCGGGGATGTCGCCCGGCACGAGCGCGACGCGCCGCTCGCCCGGGTGGGTCTCGCCCGGAACTCCGACGATCATGGTGCCTCCGTGCCCCGCGTGGCGGGCATCACGCGTGGGCTCATTGCGCCGCCCGGGCGCCCCGAACCTGCGCAAAACGTCCCGGTCCCCTGAAAGGGCCCTGTGCAGTGAGAGCCGTAGTATACCACGGGACGAAGCGCGCTGAGGCGGCGTGCGAACTCGCACACCGCCTCAGTCGTCCTGGCGAAGCTGGTTGGGCCCATGTCATGGGCGCGAGCCAGGGCTGCGTCAGCCTGGCGCGACGGCGGGGAAGAAGGCCTCCCACCAGAGGCGCCAGTTGGGAGTCGGCGGGGGCTGGGGGGGCCCTTCGGTCGCGGCGGGGGCCGCGTCCTCGAGGGGGTCGGCCGTGGGCGCCTCCAGCCGCGGGAGGATGACCACGTCGCCCTCGCGGGCGTAGCCGAGCTGGCCGCGGGCCACGCGCTCGACGTAGACGTCCGACTCGGTGAAGGCGACCGCGCCGGCCAGGCGCCCGTTCTCGGCCTCCATCCGGGCCACCTCGGCCTCGAGCGCGATGCGCTGGTTCTCGAGCCGGGCGCTCTGCAGCACCTGGCCCACGAAGTTGGCCACCAGCAGCCCGATCAGGATCAGCATCAGGGCCGCCAGGCCGATCGTCAGGGCGCTCTTCCCGCTGAGGCGCAGCGCGCCCAGCACCTGGTCGGCCGTCAGGAGCGGGCCCGCCGGTCGCCGGCGCGGCATCAGGCCGAAGAGATTGCGGGTCGCGTGGCGCGTGCGTCGCTTCATCGCTCGCCTCAGGCCCCTGACGCCCGGCGCGCCGCCTAGCTCTCCGCCGGGCGCGGCGCCTCGAGCAGCAGGGGCTCGTCAATATTGCTTGTCATCGAGCTCTGGCCGCGGAACAGGCCGCCCGGCTCGATATGGAGGGCCGCCGTGGTGATGTCGCCCCAGACCTTGCCCGTCGGCGAGATCTCGAGCTGCTCCACGGCCGTGATCTCACCCTTCACCGCCCCCGAGACATGCACATTCTGGGCCTTGATCGTCGCGATCACCCGGCCAGTCTCACCGACGATCAGGTTGCCCAGCACCTCGATGTCGCCCTCGACCGAGCCGTCAATGCGGATATTGCCATCGGAGGTGAGCGAGCCCTGGAAGCGTGTATTGGAGCCGATGACGGTCTCGGGCTTGCCGTTCATCGAAGGGGCGGCGGGCTGGGGCTTCTTGTTGCTGCCAAACATGGGTCGGCATCCTCCTCGATGTCCCGCATACGCTACAAACGGAGGCGCGCGGCGACTTCGCGTACAGAACGGGCGCCCGTGGTTCTGGGTACGGGGCGAGACAATTATAAGCTACCTGGCTTTAACCGGCAACAACCCCTACGGCGCAAGGCGCTCGATCGCCCAGCCCACGCCCTCGCGCCTGTACTGGATGCGGTCGTGCAGCCGGCTCGGCCGCCCCTGCCAGAACTCGATCAGCGTCGGGCTGAGCCTGTACCCGCCCCACTGCGGTGGGCGCGGCACGTCACTCCCTCGGAAGCGGTCCGTGACCTCGGCCAGGCGGGCCTCGAGCTCGGCGCGCCCCGCGATCGGCCGGCTCTGCGGCGAGGCCCAGGCGCCCAGCCGCGCCCCCTCCGGCCTGCTGGCGAAGTAGGCGTCAGACTCGGCCCCGTCCACCCGCGCTACGCTCCCCTCGACGCGCACCTGCCGCTCCAGGTCGCCCCAGTAGAACACCAGGGCCGCCAGGCCCGCGCCGTCCAGCTCGCGGCCCTTGCGGCTCTCGTAGTTGGTGAAGAAGACGAAGCCGGCCTCGTCGAACTCTTTCAGCAGCACCACCCGCGCCGCGGGCCTCAGGTCCGCGCCGACCGTCGCCAGGGTCATGGCGTTGGGCTCGCGCAGGCCCGCCGCCACGGCCTCGTCGAACCAGACCTTGAACTGCGCGACCGGATCCGCCGCGACGCTGGCCTCGTCGAGGGGGCGGCCGCTGTACTCCTTCCGCAGCTCCTGCATGCTCATGCTGGGCGCTCCAGGCTGTCTCGATGGGCTGTCGGGCTCGCCCTCCGCTAGTATACTCCGTTTGCGCACCGGCCTGCTCTCCCTTACAATAGCGCCCGATGAACAACGCCGGCGCAATTTATGTCAAGCATAGTGACCGCGGCGCCGTCGCGGCGGCCCTGGCGGGGGCCCTAGACGCGCGGGGCTTCGCGCCCACGGCGCACCCGCCCGGCGCCGGGGGCGGCAAGATCATGATCCGCGAGAAGCGCCGCCGGCTCTTCTTCCTGCTTGAGCCGAGGGCCGGCTGGGTCGCCGTGTTCGAGGACCCGCGCTACTTCGGGGAGCGGGCCCTGGCCCAGGAGCTCGCCCGCGCCCTCGCCACCGAGGCCGTCTGGATCGAAGTCAGCGGCAACGGCGTCGGCTGGGCCCGCGGCCACTACAACGGTGTCGCGGTGGTCGAGGAGCACTACGACGAGGTCGAGACTACCTTCTACGGCGAGTACGGCCCGATCAGCTTTGTCTACGACATCGAGACCACCCCCGACGAGTTCATCGCCCGCCTGGCCCTGCCCTACGACGAGCTCCACTACGAGGCCATCCTCGAGGGCGAGCTGCCGCCGGACGCCGGCGCGCCCCTCCACCTGGCCTTCGAGCGCCCCTAGCCCCATGCCCTACACCACCCTCATGCTCGCCTCGACGAGCTTCTTCTCGGACTACGGCAACCACGTGCGGATCTGGGAGGAGGCCAGGGCGCTCCAGCGGCGCGGCCACCGCGTCGTCCTCGCCACCTACCACAACGGCGACGACATGCCCGGCCTCGACATCCGTCGCTCCTGGGACGTCCCCTGGATCAAGCGCGCCGTGGTCGGCTCGTCGCGCCACAAGCTCTACCTCGACGTCGGCCTCGGCTGGCGCGCCCTGCGCGTGGCCCTCGCTCTGCGCCCCGACATCGTCCACGCCCACACCCACGAGGCCGCGGCGATCGGCCTGCCCCTGCAGGCCCTGCTGCGCGCGCCGCTCATCCTCGACTACCAGGGCAGCATGACCAGCGAGATGCTCGACCACGGCTTTATCGGCAAGACCAGCCCGCTCTACCTGCCCCTCACCCGCCTCGAGCGCCTGCTCAACCGCCGCGCCGACGCCGTGCTCCCCTCGACCCGCAACGCCGCCGAGCTGCTGCGCCGCGACGGCTCGGTGCCAGACGAGCGGCTCCACGCCGTGCCCGACGGCGTGGACACCGAGCGCTTCCGCCCCTACGACGGCTCGCCCGCCTGGGCGGCCCAGAACCAGGCCCTGCGGGCCCAGCTCGGCATCCCCCCGGATCGGCGCGTCGTCGTCTATATTGGCCTGCTGGCCCCCTACCAGGGCACCAACGTGCTGATTGACGCCGCCCGGCTGCTGGTCGCCCGCCGCCCCGACGTCCACTTCCTGATCATGGGCCACCCCGACCCCCACAGCTACAGCCGCTACGCCGCAAGCCTCGGCGTCGGCGGCCACGTCACCCTCCCGGGCCGGATCATCTACCGCGACCTCCACAGCTACCTGGCCCTCGGCGACGTGGCCGTCGCCCCCAAGATGAGCCTCACCGAGGGCAACGGCAAGATCGCCAACTACATGGCCATGGGCCTGCCCACCGTCGCCATCGGCCTGCTCGGCCTGCTGATGCCGCCGGCGCAGGCCGCCGCCATCCTGATCGTGCCCTCGATCGTCACCAACATCTGGCAGCTGCTGGCCGGGCCGCGCTTCGGCGCGCTTGTGCTGCGGCTGTGGCCGATGATGGTCGGCATCTGCATCGGCACCTGGCTGGGTTCGGGCATCCTCGCCGGCGAGAAGATTTCCGCGCTGGCCATCACCGAGCCCGGTG
>DAOLDO010000306.1:0-7318 GCA_035327325.1 Chloroflexaceae bacterium
CCCCGCCCGCCGCGCCGATGCTCTCGGGGATCAGGGGGCCCCCCGGGGGCCCGGCCACGGGCGCGGGGGGGCCCGGCGGGAGCGAGGCGAAGCCAAGGCCGCGCCCGCCGTGGGTGTCCTGCGCGGTCACCGCCTCGCGCAGCAGCGGCCGGTCGCAGCCAACGGCCACGGGCACCTGGGCGGCGCCGCCCAGGTGCAGGACCGCCAGGGCGTTGGCCACCGCGTCCTCCAGGGGGCAGTTGCCGTGCACGACCGTCAGGGCCGCCAGGTCAATCTCGGGCGAGGCCAGGGCCAGCAGGATGGCCAGCGCGTCGTCAATGCCGGGGTCGGTGTCGAGCACGACGCGCCGCCGTTGGGTGCCAGTCATCGCGAAGCTCCGAAACTATGCGCTCAAGCCGGGCGTACTATACCAGAATGCGTGACTGCGCTCGCGGCGCTCGCTCCAGGCTCGGGAGACGAACAGAGGCCCCGTGCCTCCTGGGCCCAAATTGACGCGCCCGCGCCATAGTGCCATAATGACCAGCGGAGTGGAGTCCCCCAGGGAGCGGCGAGCGGCAGATGCGCGCCTACCTCGATATCGAGACCACCTTCAGCGGCAGCATCAGCGTGATCGGCATCTACCGGCCGGGCTGGGGCGCCGTGCAGCTCGTCGGCGGCGGCGTGAGCGACCTGCGCCTCTACGAGAGCCTCGAGGGGGTCAGCACCCTGGTCACCTTCAACGGCAGCAGCTTCGACCTGCCGGTGATCCGCAAGCGCCTGTACGCCGACCTGAAGGCCGAGTACGCCCACCGCGACCTGCTCTACGTCTGCCGGAGGCGCGGCCTGCGCGGCGGCCTCAAGGTGGTCGAGCGCATCCTCGGCATCGGCCGGGACACCGCCGGCATCTCGGGGTGGGACGCGCCGCGCCTCTGGCACCGCTTCGAGACCTACGACGACCGCTCCGCCCTGGCGACGCTCCTCGCCTACAACTACGAGGACGTGGTCAACCTGGCGCTCCTCGAGGCCGTGCTCGACGGCGAGGCCGCCCACGCGCCGACCGGCGGCACCCGGATAGTGATGGAATAGCCCCCCGCGATGCAGAAGAAAGTCCTCGACGGACGCTACGAGCTCGAGCGCAAGGTTGGCGAAGGCGGCATGGCCCGCATCTACGCCGGCCGCGACCTGCGGCTCAACCGGCGCGTCGCGATCAAGATCCCCCACAGCCACTTCCTCGGCGAGCCCGACTTCCTCGAGCGCTTCCGCCACGAGGCCCAGGCCGCCGCGATGCTCTCCCACCCCAACATCGTTGACGTCTACGACGTGGGGCAGGACGAGGACGTCCACTACATCGTGATGGAGTTCGTCGAGGGCACCGACCTCAAGGCGATCATCAAGCGCGAGGCGCCTCTCCCCGTCGAGCGCGCCGTCGCCCTCGCCCAGCAGATCGCCCGCGGTCTCCACGCCGCCCACAGGGCCGGCATGGTTCACCGCGACATCAAGCCCCAGAATGTGATCGTCACCGCCGACGGGCGCCCTCACATCACCGACTTCGGCGTCGCCAAGAGCCACCTCTCGACCGCCCTCACCGAGACCGGGGTCTCGTTCGGCACCGTGGACTACATCTCGCCCGAGCAGGCCCAGGGCCGCCCCGCCACCCCCCAGTCCGACCTGTACGCCCTCGGGGTGGTGCTCTTCGAGATGCTCACCGGCCGGCTGCCCTTCACCGGCGACGGCGCCGTGGCCGTGGCCATGAAGCACGTGGCCGAGCCCCCGCCCGCCCTGCGCCGGCTCAACCCCGCCGTGCCGCCCGGCCTCGAGGCCCTGGTGCTGCGCGCCCTCGCCAAGGACCCGGCGGCCCGCCCGCGCAGCGCCCACGAGTTCGCCGAGCTGCTCGCCGCCTACGACCAGCTCGCCCAGCAGGACACGGTGGTCAACCAGGCGGTGCTGCGCCCGCCGCCCCCGCCCCCAGCCCCGGCCCCCCAGCCCCGGCCGGCGCCGAACACGAGCGCCACCGGCCGCGTGTCCATGCCGCCCCCGCGCACGGCGCCCACCCGCGCCCCCCGCCAGGACGGACTGGGCTGCGGGGTCTTTCTGGTCGGCCTGCTCGTGCTCGCCGGCGTCCTCGGGCTGATCTTCCTGCTCAGCACCGGGGCGGTCGGCCAGCTCTTCGCCGGCCTCGGCGGCGCCACGGGCGGCGGCGCCGCCACCGCCGCGCCGGGCCAGCCCGCCGCCACCCTCGAGCCCGGCGAGCCGACCCCCACCCCTACTGTCGAGGTGCCGGTGCCCAACCTGTCCGGCCTCACCGCCGACGCCGCCGACACGGCCCTCAGGCAGGTCCAGCTCATCCCCGTGCGCCAGGAGGCCAACGACTCGCTGGTCGCCATCGGCCAGGTGATCAGGCAGGAGGTCGCCCCCGGCACCTTGCTCGCCCCGAGCCAGCCCGTCACCTACACCGTCAGCCTGGGGCCGCAGCTGATCGAGGTGCCCGACGTGGCCCGCGTGCCCGCCGAGCTCGCCCGCCAGCAGCTCGCCGCCCGCGGCTTCCCCGTCGAGCTGGCCGAGGAGGCGAGCCAGAGCGTGGACGCCGGCTTCGTCATCAGGCAGGCGCCCAGCGCCGGCCTGCTCGTCCCCCAGGGCCAGGTGGTGACGATCGTGGTCAGCAGGGGCGACGTGGTGCGCTTCCCCGATGTGATCGGCCTGCAGCGCGACGAGGCCGAGCGCATCCTCGCGGGCGCGCCCGGCCTCGTCCTGGTCTTCGTGGACGAGCAGGGCCGCGACCGGCTGATCGACTACGACCGCTTCAGGGACGACGAGGTGGTCAGCGCCCTGGACGTCGAGCGGGACCAGCCCGTCGTCAACGGCCAGTTCATCCCCCGCGGCAGCCGGATCGTGCTCGGCGTGAAGGCGCCCGAGTAGCGGGCGCAAAAAAAGCAGGGCATCTCGCCCTACCTTTTTGCCTCCGGTCGCTCGGCCCCGGCCGACCTACGCGCCCGGGCCCGCCGCCGCGCCCCTGTGCAGCTGCTCGGCCTCGTCGAGCAGGCGGCGCCGCTCGGCGATGGCGAAGGTCTGGTCGGCCAGGCGGCGCCACTCCTCCCGCGCCTCGTAGGCCCACTGGCCCGCCTCGGTGCTGATCCAGCGGGGGGCCTTATAGCGCCGTACCTCGTTGATTGTGCTCATCCTGGCTCCCTTCCTTTCTGTTTGTGCAATCGGCGACGTCGTGTAGAGCCTGCAACGTAGTGTAGAGCCTGTGGTTACAGCGGTGTTCCGCCGCCAGCATACCCCGCCCGCTTGACGAATGGCTTGCGGCGGCGCCCCGCCAGGGTGACAAAAGGCTTATCCCACGCCCAGGGGGGCCTCCTCGACCAGGCGGCCCTCGACCACCCGCAGTACCCGGTCCGCCACGCCGACCACCTCGGGGCTGTGGGTCACCATGACCATGGTCTTGCCGGCCTGGCGCGTGAGCCGGTCGAGCAGGTCGAGCACCTGGCGCCCGGTCTCGGCGTCGAGGTTGCCGGTGGGCTCGTCGGCGAGGATGAGGGCGGGGTTGTGCACCAGGGCCCTGGCGATGGCCACGCGCTGCTGCTCGCCCCCGCTCAGCCGGTCGGGGTAGCTGGCGCCCCGGTCGCCCAGGCCCACGGCCTCGAGCATGGCCAGGGCCGCGGCGCGGGCGGGGGCCCCGCTGCGCCCGTTCAGCTCCAGCGGCAGCAGCACGTTCTCGAGCACGGTCAGGGTCGGCACCAGGTTGAAGAACTGGAAGATGAAGCCCACGCTGCGCCGCCGGAACAGGGTGCGCTCGCGCTCGCTCAGCCGGCTCAGGGCCTGCCCCGCCACCCGCACCTCGCCGCCGCTCGGCAGGTCAATCCCGCTGATCAGGTTGAGCAGCGTGCTCTTGCCGCTCCCGCTCTTGCCGACCAGCACCACCAGTTCGCCGCGCTCCACCGCGATGCTCAGCTCGTGGAGCACCACCCGCGTCCGCCCGCCCTCCTCGTAGACCTTGCTCACCCCGTCCAGCGCGATCAGCGGCTCCGCCCCGCCTGTCTCCATCTTGTCTACCTTTTGCAAATGACATGCTCATTATACAGCAGGTGCAAGAGCCGGGCCGCCGGAGGCGCGGACATGACGAAGCGGCGACCCAGCGCTGGGTCGCCGCGCGTACCTGGTTCCAGGAAGCTCGCTGCCCCGCTGGCCTGTCGGCTCGCGGCGCGGGGGGTGATGGGGACTCACGGGGTGGTGGGGGAATAAGTTCGGAGGGAGTTCCGGGGCTCATTCGCCGGCCGTGGTCGTCGGGGCCGCGCTCTTCTGTTATGCCCAGCATACGCCATTGTGCGCGGCGACTCAATAGTCCCTTACTCCCCCTTCGCCATGGCCCATGTGACTGATGAGTACTAGGAGCAGGGGGGACCGTGCTACAATACGGGCCGAGCCTTCGCAGAGTGGGACCGGCCATGCCCCCGAAACGCGGACCGACCCTGTTCGACGCCCAGCGCGCCCAGACCCTGCAGAGCCAGGCCCCCCTGGCCGCCCGCATGCGCCCGCGCACCCTGGACGAGTACCTCGGCCAGGATCAGATCGTGGGCGAGGGCAGGCTGCTGCGGCGGGCCATCGCCGCCGACCAGCTCTTCTCGATCATCCTCTGGGGGCCGCCCGGCAGCGGCAAGACGACCCTGGCCCAGATCATCGCCGCCGGCACCAACGCCCACTTCGAGCCCCTCAGCGCGGTGAGCGCCGGCGTGGCCGACCTGCGCCGGGTCGTCCAGGAGGCCCAGGACCGCCTGGGCATGTTCCAGCAGCGCACGGTCCTGTTCATTGACGAGATCCACCGCTTCAACAAGGCCCAGCAGGACGCGGTGCTGCCCTACGTGGAGGACGGCACGGTCATCCTGATCGGCGCGACCACCGAGAACCCCTCTTTCGAGGTCAACGGCGCCCTGCTCTCGCGGGCCCGCGTGTTCACCCTCGAGTCCCTCGGCGACGAGGAGATCGGCCGCCTGGTGGACCGGGCCATCGCCGACAAGGAGCGTGGCCTCGGCAACCTCAACGTCATGCTGGCGGCCGACGCCCGCGGCTACCTGGTCAACATGGCCAACGGCGACGCGCGCACGGCGCTCAACGCCCTCGAGGCCGCCGCCCTCTCCAAGCCCCCGGCCCTGGGCGACAAGCGCCTGATCACGCTTGAAGATATCCGCGACGCCCTGCAGACCCGCGCCACCCGTTACGACAAGAGCGGCGAGCTGCACTACGACGCGATCTCGGCCCTGCACAAGAGCGTGCGCGACGGCGACCCCGACGGGGCCCTCTACTGGCTCGGCCGGATGCTCGACGGCGGCGAGGACCCTATGTACATCGCCAGGCGCGTGGTGCGCATGGCCGTCGAGGACATCGGCCTGGCCGACCCGGGCGCCCTGCCCCAGACCATTGCCGCCCAGCAGGCCGTCCACCTCCTCGGCCAGCCCGAGGGCGAGCTGGCCCTGGCCCAGGCAGTAGTTTACTTATGTCAATGCCCGAAGAGCAACGCGGTCTACAGGGCTTACGGCGCCGTCATGAAGGACGTGGCCGAGACGCGCAACGAGCCGGTGCCCCTGCACCTGCGCAACGCGCCCACGCGGCTGATGAAGGGCCTGGGCTACGCCAGGGGCTACCAGTACGCCCACGACCTGCCCGAGGGCCGCAGCGACCAGGCCCACCTGCCGCCGAACCTCGAGGGCCGCATCTACTACGAGCCCACCGAGCACGGCTTCGAGAGCCTGGTGCGCGAGCGCCTGGCCTGGCGCGAGGAGCGGCGGGGCGACCAGGAGACCAGGGGGCCAGGCGACCAGGCGGCCCGCGGCGAGGGCGGCCGGCGGCGCGCCGGGCCCGCGCCGAGACCCGACGAGCCTCTGGCGCCCGGCGAGGAGCCCCAGGACGCGCCCCTGGGCGAGGAGCCGCAGGAGACCCCGGAGATCGCGGCGCCCCCGCCACGGGGGCGGGGGCGTCCTCGGAGGGGGTAGCGCGCACTTCGCGCGCGTGCTCAGGGTCGGCAGGCCCGGCCAGCCGTCACCGCTGGGTCTTGTTGGACTTCTGCCCGTCGCGCTGCCCCTGCTGGCCCTTCTTGCCGCCGCTCTGGTTGGGGACGGTGTCGCCGCCGGTGCCGCTGGTCTTGCCGGGCAGGCCGCCGTCGCTCATCTGGTGGTCGCGGGTGCCGCCGCGGTGCTTGCCAATGCTGCCGGGCATCGGGGCCTCGCCCTCCTCGAGGTCGGGGCTGATGCCGGAGAGGCTGCCCATGCCCTCGACGTTGGCGCGCACGCTGCCGGCGCCCGAGGAGCCGCCGGTGCCGGCGATGCCGGCCACGCCGCCCTCGTAGCTCTTGTTATCGCGGTCGGCGCCGCCGCCCTTCTTCTTCTCGGCCCGCGTGCGCGGCGAGATGGCGTCGGTCTCGATCTCGTGCTGGATCTCGGACTGGTCCTTATGCTCGTCGGACATGGAGTCCTCCTTCTAGGCTGGGTACGCCCCGATCTCCTGCAAGGAGGGTGCCAGAGGCGGCGCGGGCGACCGTGTATAATACAGGGGCAGCGACGCCCGATGCCTGGCTACAACGCCGCGCCCGGCGTCCCTCTCTCTTGCTGTGCGGGGTGATGGTATGGCGACAGCGACCCAGGTGGTGATCGTCGGCGCGGGCGTGGTCGGGGCGAGCGTGGCCTACCACCTGGCCCTGCGGGGCTGCAGCGACGTGCTGGTGCTCGAGAAGGAGGAGGCCGAGGTCAGCGGCAGCACTGCCCGCTCGGCGGCCGGCGTGCGCCACCAGTTCTCGAGCGCCACCAACATCCTGCTCTCGCGCTACAGCATCGAGAAGCTGCGCGTCTTCGACGAGGAGGTGGGCGGCCACGCCGAGCTGCACCAGGTCGGCTACCTGTTCCTGGTCAACGACGCGGCCACCTGGGAGCAGTACCGGCGCAACGTGGCCCTCCAGCGCGAGCTGGGCGTGCGCGTCGAGCTGCTGACCCCGGAGGAGGCCGCGCGCTTCGTGCCGCGTATGCGCGCCGACGACCTGGTCGGCGCCACCTTCGGCCCCGACGACGGCTACTGCGACCCCTACGGCATCGCCCTCGGCTACCTGCGAGCCGCCCAGCGCCTCGGCGTGCGCCTCCAGCGGGCCACGGCCGTGACCGGCTTCGACCAGGCGGGCGGCCGCCTGACGGGCGTGCAGACCACCCGGGGCCCGATCGCCTGCGAGACGGTGGTGAACGCCGCTGGCCCCTGGGCGGGCGCCGTGGCCGCCATGGCGGGGCTCGACCTCCCCGTGCGGCCGTACAGGCGCAACATCTACATGACCACGCCCTTCCCGCAGATCCCCGGCCCCATC
>DAOLDO010000307.1:0-3765 GCA_035327325.1 Chloroflexaceae bacterium
CCACCAGGCGGGCCCCGGGCCCCTGGGGGGGCCCCGCCCCGCCCGCCGCTGCCGGCGCCTCGCCCTGGTGGGCGCTGCCGGACACCCTGGCCGCCCCCGCGCCCCCGCCGCGCATCATCGTCGCCGCCGAGCCGCCGACCGTGGCCTGGGACGAGACGGTCGCCCTGGTCGCCGGCCCCGCCACGGTGGTCGCCCCGGCGGAGCCCTACTGGCTCGGGCTGCTCGGCTCGCGGGTGGGCCGGCTGATGCTGGCGGCGGGCGCCCCCGTCGCGGCCATCCCCATCCCCGAGGCGCCGGGCCCGGCCCGCGCCAACCTCGAGGGCCTGGCCCTGAGCGCGGCGGCCCTGGCAGCCCAGCTCGACGCCCTGCGCCGAGCGGTGCTGCGGCGCCTCGTAGCCGACTTCGGGCCGCCCGGCGTCTACCCCGGCCCTCTGCTGAGCCGCTGGTGGACCCTGGAGTTCGTCCAGCTCCACAGGGCCGTGCGCGCCGAGCTGCGCAACGACATCCCCGAGCGCTACAGGCCGACCTGGGCCCAGATCCACGCCGACGAGCGGGCCACCCACGACGAGGCGGCGGAGCGCCTGGCCGGGCTCCAGGCCGCGATAGACGCCCAGGCCCTGGCCCTCTACGGGCTCGAGCCGGGCGAGCCGGAGGCCCTGGCGCGCCCGTAGCGCCGGCCCATCACCGCCGCGTCAGGCAGGGCTCAGAGGGGCTGTGCTATACTTTGACGGTTTAGCTTGGGTAGTACTTAATCTCGGAACAAGAGGGACATGCAGCGAGAGCGCTTCTCCCGTAGAACCTATGGCGGCCACAGCGTGCCGCGGCGGCCCGCCTTCCCCGGCCTGATCCGGGGGCGCCGGGCGCCCGCGCCCGGGCCGCGCATCCCCATGCTGCTCGGGCGGCTGCTGGTCGTGCTCGGGCTGGGCGCCCTGGCCGTCGGTGTCGCCAGCTTCGGCGTGGTCTACTCGGCCTACGCCGGCACGGCGGCCAGCCTCAAGCCCCGCCTCGACGCCCTGGGCGACCACGAGCTCTTCCAGTCGTCGCGCATCTACGACCGCAACGGCGTCCTGCTCTACGAGTTCTTCGACGCCGGCAAGCGCACCAACGTCGAGCTCGACCAGATCTCGCCCCTGGTGATCAGCGCCACGGTGGCGATCGAGGACAAGACCTTCTTCACCAACACCGGCATTGACCTCAGCGGCATCGCGCGCACGCTGATCAGCAGCCTGCAGGCCGGCGAGGAGACGGGCGGCGCCTCGACGATCACCCAGCAGGTGATCAAGAACAGCGTGCTCACCGAGGAGGAGCGGGCCCCCGAGCGGCGCTACGAGCGCAAGCTCAAGGAGATCATCCTCGCCCAGGAGCTCGACCAGCGCTACTCGAAAGAGCAGGTGCTCGAGCTGTACCTGAACGAGAACTTCTACGGCAACCTGGCCTACGGCATCGAGGCGGCCAGCGAGACCTACTTCGGCGTGCGCTCGCGCGACCTGACCCTCAACCAGGCCTCGCTGCTGGCGGGACTGCCCCAGCTGCCCAGCCTCTACAACCCGATCAACTACCTCGAGCGCGACGCCCAGGGCGGCTACCTGCCAGGCGTGCAGCTCGGCGAGGGCTGGCTGAGCCTCGACTACCGCCTGCCCGAGACGGCCACCGCACCGCGGGCGCGCCAGATCTCGGTGCTGCGCCAGATGGTTGACGAGGGCTACGTGAGTGAGGCCGAGGCCCGCGCCGCCGTCGCCCAGCCCCTGCGCTTCGCCGCCCAGGAGGTGCCGCTCAACGCGCCCCACTTCGTCTTCTAC
Organism: Chloroflexaceae bacterium; assembly: GCA_035327325.1. Taxonomy (GTDB): domain Bacteria; phylum Chloroflexota; class Chloroflexia; order Chloroflexales; family Chloroflexaceae; genus CAIWXH01. Next base: position 1,800 of record DAOLDO010000307.1, read on the forward strand.
GTGCGCGACCAGATCCAGGAGCGCTACGGCCAGGAGGCCCTCTTCGGCGGCGGCCTGCGCATCACTACGACCCTCGACCTGGACCTGCAGCGCATGGTGCAGCAGAAGGCCCGCGAGCGCATCACGGAGCTGCAGGAGCGCAACATCCACAACGCGGCCGTGGTGGTGATGCAGCCCAACACCGGCCAGGTCCTGGCTATGGTCGGCAGCATTGACTACAACGCGGTCGAGGCGACCACCACGCCGGGCGAGCAGGGCAACGTGCTCGACGGGCAGGTGAACGTAGCCACGCGCGAGCGGCAGCCCGGCTCGGCCCTCAAGCCCTTCACCTACCTCGCCGCGATGGAGCAGGGCATGACCCCGGAGACGGTGATCTGGGATGTGCCCACCGACTTCCCCACCACCGCCGCCAGCAGCGACGAGTGGTACACCCCCCTGAACTACAACGGCCGCTTCAACGGCCCGGTGCGGATCCGCACCGCCCTGGCCAACTCGCTCAACATCCCCGCCGTCAAGGCCCTGAAGTTCGCCGGCCTCGACCACACCCTGGGCCTGCTCGACCGGGTCGGCATCAAGCAGGGCCTGAAGCGCGGCAAGGACTTCTACGGCCTGTCGCTGACCCTGGGCGGCGGCGAGGTGACGCCCCTCGAGCTGACCACGGCCTACAACACCCTGGCCAGCGGCGGGCGCTACTACCCGCCCGTGTCGGTGCTCGAGATCAGCGACGCCTCGGGCCGACTGATCGAGCAGTTCACCCCCGGCCCCGGCCAGCAGGTGGTTGACCAGGGCCTCGCCGCGATCATCTCCGACATGCTCAGCGACGACCGCGCCCGCCAGGCGGTCTGGGGCCTCAACAGCCCCCTCAGGCTGAGCCTGCCCGCCGCGGTCAAGACCGGCACGACCAACGACTGGCGCGACGCCTGGGCCGCCGGCTACACGCCCTTCGTCACCGTCGGGGTCTGGACGGGCAACAACAACAACGAGCCCACGGCCAGGGTCGAGAGCCTCACGGGCGGCGGCATCATCTGGCGCAACGTGATGGAGGAGATCTTCGTCCTCGTCCGCGAGCAGCCGCGCTACGCGGCCCTGTTCGGCGCCCCCTTCGCCGACGGCGTGATCCCCTCCGAGTTCGGCCTGCCCGCCGAGGCGGTGCAGCGCCGCCCGATGTGCGACCTGCCGGGCTCCTACGGCGGCTACAGCGAGGAGCTGTTCACCAGGCCGATGCTGGCGGCGATGCTCACCTCGACGGTGTCCGGCACCACGACCCTGGAGCCCGGCTCGGCCGCCGACCAGCGTCTGGACGCCGTGCGGGTGCCCTGCAACGCCTTCGAGCGGGCCACCGTGGTGCGCATCCCGGCCGAGAGCGACTGGACCCGCGATGGCCAGCTGGTGGTCGGCGCGCCCGCGGAGGGCCAGGGCGACGACGGCGCCCAGGTCGGCTCGGGGGCCGGCTACTGCCGGCCCGGCGACGGCGCCCGCTACCCCGAGGGCCTGACGCGCACGATCTACATCTGGAAGCTGCCGCCGGCCGACCCCGACATGCGCGTGCGCTACGAGTGGGCGGGCGGCTCGGCCAACCCCAACCTGCGCCTCGACGAGCTGCCGGCCTGCACGACGGAAATGTTCGAGCCGCCCGTGCCGCAGCCGCCCGTGGCCGGGGCCATCCTGATGCCCGACCTCCAGCGCCTCGGCGAGAACCAGGCCAAGGAGCTGCTCGCCGACCTCGGCGTGGGCCCCGGCATGGTCTACGTTGACTACCAGGGCCGCGACCGGCTCGGGGCCGAGTACGACCAGTTCGTGCCCTACGCCGTGGTGAGCAGCCTGCCGCGGGCCGGCGAGTGGATCATCCCGGGCTCAACGGTGATCCTCGGCGTGCGGGCGCCCGACCCGGCGCCGGAGGCGCCCCCCGAGGCCGAGCAGCCGCCCGCCGAGCAGCCGCCCGCCGAGCAGCCGCCCGCCGAGCAGC
>DAOLDO010000307.1:3865-7311 GCA_035327325.1 Chloroflexaceae bacterium
CGCCGAGCAGCCGCCCGCCGAGCAGCCGCCCGCCGAGCAGCCGCCCGCCGAGCAGGGCCAGCCGCCCGCGCCCGACCCCTCGGTGCCGCTGCCGCCGACGCTGCCGCAGCCGGTGAACCCTGGCGGGCGCCCCTGAGGGCTGCCGCCCGCGCCGCGCTCCCCTGCGCGAGGGCCGCCGGCCCGCTCTGAGCCTTGCACCCCCACCCTCTCTCCGCCCCGGCCGAGAGGGGGTGAAGGTATGCGGGCGCCCCATGTGAACGGCCCGCTCAGGGGTCTGCCCGTTGCCGGATCGCCATCGCGGGCGGCGGCCTCTGCACGCCCGCCGGGGCCGCGCGGTGTACCCTTGCCGACAAGATGAGCAGCGCGGAGGCGACGATGCAGGCAGAGGACCCGGGCGTCACCCTGGACGCCCTTGACGATGGCGAGGTACCGCTCCTGGCCGAGCTTATGGCGGCTGCCTTCGACGCCGACGCACCCCACGTCCCGGGCTTCGACCGGGGGCTGCTCGCCCCCTACCACCGCCGCGACTTCTTCGTGCGCCTCCCGCCGGGCTGCTGCGAGGCCGAGCGCTACGCCCTCCATGTGGGCGGGGCGCCGGGCGGCGCCGCCGTGGTCTGGCACTTCGCCGCCCGCGATGCCGTTCTGGGCCTCTTCTTCGTCGCGCCGACCTTCCAGGGGCGCGGGGTCGGCCGGGCGGGCTGGGGCCTGCTCGAAGCCTGCTACCCCGACGTGCGCCGCTGGGAGGTGGCGGCGCCCGGCTGGGCGCCCACGACCGTGCGCTTCTACGAGCGCCGCTGCGGCTTCTGCCGGGCCAGCGCGGGGGGCGGCGCCTACGTCAGCCTGGTGAAGGAGTGCGCGGCGCCGGGCTACTGCCGGCCCACCAGGGGCAGGTAGACGCTCGGGCGCGGCCCCTCGGGGGGCGGGACGACGTTGGCCTCGGGGTCGAGCCGGCGCGCGTAGACGGCGCTGAGGTTATCCGCGCCCTCGGTGATGACGTCCTCGCTCCAGACGAGCCAGGCGCCCTCCTCGGTGGCGGCCGCCGCGACGACGGCGACCTCGCCGGCCGGAGCCGGCAGGCGCGGGTAGCGCTCGCCGCCGGTGGGCGCGCCCGCGGGGCTCAGGCTGCGGGCGGCGAGGCCGACGAGCGTGCCGTCCTGGAGCGTCGTCCGGTCCGGCCAGGCCGCCACGGCGCCCCATGGGCCCGTGGCGAGGGCGGGGCCGCTCAGCCTGCCGCGCTCGGCGGGGTCCGCGGCCGCGATGGAGGCGGGCGGGCCGAGGGGCGCCCCGGACGGGTCGAGGCGGCGCAGCTGGACCCAGCTCGCCGCGGGGCTGCCGCCGGGCAGGGCCGTCCATGCGACGCTGGCGACGCCCGCCGCGTCGAGGGCGAGGGCGGGGTCGCGCAGCTCGTCGTCCGAGGCGGCGACGGGGCGGGCGACGGCCGTGGGGGCGCCGGCCGCGCTGTAGCGGCTGATCAGGATGGCGAAGCTGTCGAAGGTGGGGGCGGCCTCCTCCCAGGCGAGGGCGACGGCGCCGTCGGCGGCGGCGGCGATGGCCGGGTTAGCCCTGAAGGCCGGGGCGCCGCCCTGGTAGGGGGCCTGGGCAGCGCCGGCGGGCGCCCCCGAGGGGCCGAAGCGGCGCAGCAGGATGCCGCCGCCATCGAGCGAGCTCGTCTCCCAGGCCACGACGAAGCCACCGCCGGGGAGGGCGGCGACATCGGGGTCGTAGTGGCTGACGCCGTCGGCGCCATCGCCGCTGACCGGCAGATCGTCCTGGTCGAGGGGGGCGCCGTCGGCGTCGAAGCGGCGGGCCCACACGGTGCGGTTGCCGGTGGCCCAGACCACGACAAAGCCGCCGCCGGCGCGGACGGCCACGGCCGGCTGGCGCTGCTGGCCCGCCGTCCTCCTGTTGACGAGGAACGGCAGGCCGCGGGGGGCGCCGTCGGGGTCGAGGCGGCGGGCCATGATCTCGCTGCCGACCAGGGGGCCGCCGGCGGCCTGCCAGACGACCACGGCGCCGCCGTCGGGGAGGGCGGCCACGTCGGGGGCGTAGTGGTCGCCGCCGTCGGAGGGGCTGACGAGGAGCGGCCGGCCGGCGGCGGCCGCGGGCGCGGAGGGCGCGGACCCGCCGGCGAGCACGACGAAGAGGGCGAGGGCTGCCGCCATCAGCCGGGAGAGCTGCGATGCCATGGATGAAGTCCCCGCTCTAGGGTGCTCGGGTCGGCGCAGGGCTAGTTTCGTCAGGGGCTACTACGGTACCACGGACAGGCCGGCGTGTCAACGGGGCCGCGCCGCCGCCCGCGCCGGTTGGGCCGTGGTATAATCGCTGCGCGTTTGCGCGTACACTGCCGAGGGCACCCGCGGGTGCGCCTTCGCTACTGAGGCAGGTCACGGCCTTGACCACAATGGATATGCTCGCGCCCGGCACGGTGGTGCGCGGCGCGGCCGACACCTATACGATCGTGAACCTGGTCGGGCGCGGCGGGATGGGCGTCGTCTACAGGGCCAGTCGGGCCAGCGACGGCACGGTCTGGGCCCTGAAAGAGATGCGCCCCCAGGGCGAGCTCTCGGCCGAAGAGCTCACCGATACCAGGCAGCTCTTCGAGCGCGAGGCCCTGCTGCTCCAGAGCCTCCGCCACCCCAGCCTGCCCGTCGTCGCCGAGCTGTTCGCCAACGAGGGCCGGCCGACCATGGTCATGGAGTTCGTCCCCGGCCAGACCCTGGAGGACCGGATCCGCGACGCCAACGCCCCCCTGCTCAAGAAGGACGCTGTGGGCTACGGCATCCAGCTCTGCCGGGTGCTGCACTACCTGCACATCCAGAGCCCGCCGATCATCTACCGCGACCTCAAGCCCTCCAACATCATCATCACCCCCGAGGGTGTGCTCAAGCTGATCGACTTCGGCGTGGCCCGCAAGTACGACAGCAACAAGCGCAAGGACACGATCGCGATGGGCTCGGCCGGCTACGCGCCCCCCGAGCAGTACGGCAAGGGTCAGACCGACGCCCGAAGCGACGTCTACGCCCTGGGCGCGACCCTGCTGCACCTGCTCACCAACATGCCGCCGGTGCCGCTCCAGACGCCCCAGCCGGGCGCGATCAGCCGGATGAACCCCTCGGTTGACCCGCGCACCGAGGCGGTGATCATCAAGGCCATGGCTCTCGAGCGCGAGCGGCGCTTCGCCAGCTGCGCCGAGATGGAGCAGGCCCTCCACGCATGCCTCGACAGCCCCTTCGTCGATCCAACCCAGCGGGCCAGGCCCGTCGCGGTGGCGCCGGCGCCGCCCCCCCCGGCGCCCCGGCAGCCCGCGCCGGCCCCGCCGCGCGGGCCGCCTCGAAGTCATAGCGGCTGTCGCCCAGAAACAGCGCCGGGCGGGTCAGGGTGCCGCGCCCCAGTTCCCGCGCCAGGATCGTGTCCTTGCTGTCGGGGCTGCCGAAGATGCCGCCGTC
>DAOLDO010000308.1:0-7296 GCA_035327325.1 Chloroflexaceae bacterium
GGGCCGAGGGCCAGCCCGTCGGGAGTGAGGGGGCAGAGGTAGGCGTAGGTCTCGACGCCGGCGGCGATGGCGGCGCGCAGGGCCCGGGCGAAGGCGGGGTCTACGCCGTCGTCGGGCACGAGGGCCCGCGCGCGGTGGCGCTGGATGATGAAGACGACGGCGCAGCGCTGGCCGCTGCGCGCCATCTGGGCCAGGACCTCGAGGTGCTGGCGGCCGCGCTCGGTGGGGGCGTCGGGGAAGCGGGCGATGCCATCCTCCACCTTGCCCACGGACTTCACCTCGACCACGCAGGTGGTGAGGCCCTCGCCGAGGCGAAAGTCGAAGCGGTGGGCGCCGACCATCACCTCGCGCTGCAGCTTGGTGTAGCGGGCGAACTGGGGCAGGGCGCCGGCGGCGAAGGCCGCGACCATCAGCCGGTTGGGCAGCTGCGTGTCGAGGGAGACCAGCTCGTCGCCGCTGTAGACGCCGACGACCTGGTACGAGGTCTTGCGGCCGATCTCGTCGCGCGGGGCCAGCAGCAAGCGGGCCCCGGGGGTCAGCAGATCGAGCAGGCGGCCCCGGTCGGCCATGTGGGCCCGCACCACCCTCCCGGCCAGGCGCGCCTCGACCAGAAGCTGGTTCGGGCGGGCCAGGAAGGTCGCCTCGGTCAGCGGGCCGCTTGCGGTGAGTGGCACACGGACAGGCATGACAACGCTGGGCTCCTGTGGTGATCCGCGCAAAAGGTGTGCGCGCAGTATACCACAGGGCGCGCCGGCCTACGGCCCCTGGCCGTCGAGCTGCCGCTCGACCGTCTCGAGCAGCTCCACCAGGTCGAAGGGCTTGGCGACATAGCCCGAGGCCCCGATCTCGCGCGCCCACTGGCGGGCATCCTGGGCGGCGGTCATCACCACCAGGGGGATGGCCCGCTTGCCAGGGTCGAGGGAGCGGGCGAACTGCCAGCCGTCGAGCACCGGCATGCGCATGTCGAGCAAGATCAGGCCGGGCGCGACCGTCTCGAGCAGCTCGAGCCCCTCGGCGCCGTTGGCGGCCGTCACCACGTCGTAGCCCTCGTCGCCGAGGATGTCTGCGACCGTGCGCAGGATGGCGGGGTCGTCGTCAATCACCAGGACCGTCCGGCTAGGCCGCGACATAGCTCACCTGCTCGCTACTCAGGGGCAGCGTCACCTGGAAGGTGCACCCACTGCCCGGTCGGCTGCTGACCTCGCCCCGGTCGCCGTGGAGCACGAGCAGCTGCCGCACGCGCCGGCGGTGGTGTGCGCCGAGCAGAGGGTCGTCGCCGCTCGCGGGGCAGGGGTGGCGGGGCGCGTCGTAGCGACCGGCCACGTCGAGCCGCGGGCCGGTCAGGTCGAACTGCTCGCGCTCGTCACCGGTCACAGGTACCACTCCCGCATCGTGGCGCCCGGGCGCAGAGTGTGGCGACGCGTCGGCCGCCGTGCTGAAGGCGGTGGATGTCACTCATGGGAAACCATGCAACCGGACGATGGCGGCAAGATCTGTGCCAGGCCCAACCGCAGCGCCCGCGCTCGTTCCGGTTACGAACAATCAGCGCACTGCCGGTCACCTCCAGTATAAACGCTCGCGGGGGGTTGAGCAATGCGGCGCCCGCGGGCTCACAGCGCCGGAGTGAAGTGGTATACTGGGTGAACCCCCGCCAGACTGACCCGCGCACTGGAGGTCAACCAATGACGACCGCCTCCCCCGGCACCTATCTGGAGGTCGCCCGGGGCGTCGAGCTCTACTACGAGGAGCACGGCGCCGGCACGCCCCTCGTCGTCGTGCCCGGCTGGACCTTCACGACCGAGGTCTTCCAGCACCAGGTCGCCCACTTCGCCCAGAGCCACAGAGTGATCGTCGTAGACCCGCGCAGCCAGGGCCGCTCCTCCAAGAGCGCCCACGGCAACGACTACGCCACCCACGGCGCCGACCTGGCCCGCCTCTTTGCGGCCCTCGAGCTGCGCGACGCGGTGCTGGTCGGCTGGTCCACCGGCACCCTCGACGCCCTGGGCTACGTCCAGCAGGCGGGCACGGGCGCCCTCAGGGCCCTGGTGGGCATTGACATGTCGCCCAAGCCCCTCGCGGTGAGCGGCGAGGACTGGGTGGAGGGACCCCTCGACGAGATTGCCGGGGCCTGGCGCGCCTTCCTGCGCTCGCCCCAGGCCAGCGCGACTTCATCACCTACTACGCGACCGAGGTCATGGTCCAGCGCGAGCTCGCCCCGACGGAGCTCGACTGGATCGTTCGCATGTCGCTCACCAGGCCCCACTACCTGGCCAGCGCCCTCTTCGCCGACGCCATGTTCTGCGACTTCTCGGTCGAGCTGAAGGCCGCCTCCGAGGCCGTGCCCACGCTCTACATGATCGCCGAGCACTGATCCGAGACGGCCGTGGCCTACCTCGGGCGCAACTTCCCCCAGGTGAGGACGACCGTCCTCGGCGGCCATATGATGTTCTGGGAACACGCCGAGCGCTTCAACACCACGCTGCGCTCGTTCCTCGAGGGGTAGACGGACCGCCCCGCGTGGGGCCAGCAGCAAGGAGCACGCTATGAGCGACGAGGAGCGCTGGGAGCTGGCCCTGCCCGACGGCGCGCGCGTGGTCTCCCTGGCCGAGCAGCTGCTCCCGGCGGCCCCCGAGGGGGCCCTGGGCGCGACGCCGGCGCCCGGCGGGGCGGAGATCTACGGCGGCTCCGACCTGCACGCCTACATGTCGGCCGACGGCACGCTCTTCGTGATCTACTGCGGAGAGCGCGGGCCGGGCTACAAGTTCGGCACCTACTGCCTGCGCTACTGGCGCGACGGGCGGCGCGAGTGGGTCGAGCTCGGCGCCTTCACCGAGGGGCGCGCCGGCGTCGTCCGCGAGCCCGACGGGCTCTACCTCGCCTGGCCCCTGCCCGGCGGCAAGAGCTGGGAGCGCGTCAAGGTGCCCGGCTACGTGACGCCCGGCTGGCCGTCCAGCGGGCAGAGCGTGGTCGCCCCGGTCTCGATCACGACGACGCCCGCGCCCGCCCAGTTCGCCGGCGCCGACCAGGCCGCCCGCGACCAGCTCGCCGCCCTGAAGAAGCAGCTCGCCGCCCTGACTAATCGGGTCGCCCAGCTCGAGGCGCGCCCCGCCGGCGCGCAGGGGCCCGACGTGAACCAGATCCGCGATGTGATCTGGAACCTGCCCACCGTCGTAGACCGGATCTACGCCGAGCTGGCGGCGGACAACAAGGGCCTGGTCGAGCAGGTCGAGCGCATCGTCCGGCGCGTGCTCGCCAGAGGGGCCAGCCAGGGCTGAGGCCGGGCGACCCTACGCCGAGCGGTCGAGGAAGCCGCGCGCGAGCTGCACGAAGGCACACACGTCGGCGGCGTTGGAGACGATGCCGAGCGAGACGCGCACCGCGCCCGGGGCGCGCTCGCCGAGCCCCGCGCGGAAGCGCTCGAGCGTGGCCGGCGCGCCGGGGCGGAACCACGGCGCCAGCTCGGCGGCGCCCAGGCCGCGGGCGTGCTCGGCCGCGCCCGGGTTGCAGAAGCAGCCCGTCCGCAGCGAGATGCGGGCCGCGCCGGCCGCCTGCTCGACCTGGCGGTAGTCGATCGGTCGTCCCGCCGGGTCGCAGAAGGTGAGAGCCACGGTGCCGCCGCGCCCCGTGGTGTCCGGCGGGCCGTGGACCTGGGCCAGCCGCGCCCCGTTCGCGTGGCGCAGCCTGCGCAGCTCGTCGAGCAGCCAGCCAGTGAGGCAGCGCACCCGGGTGCTGACGGTCTCGATACCGACCGCCGCGAGGTGGCGGAGCCCCGTCGCCACGGCGGGGATGGCCAGGTAACTCACCGTGCCGTCCTCGAAGGCGGCCTCGCCCTCGGCCAGGACGTGGCCGTCGCCCGCGACCGAGGCCAGGGCGATGGTGCCGCCGGCGAACCAGGGCCGGCGGAGCTTCGCCAGGGCCTCGCGGCGGGCCACCAGGGCGCCCACCCCGGTGGGGTAGCCGAACAGCTTGTAGAACGAGAGCGTCACGAAGTCGGGCCCCCAGCGCCCCAGGTCGAGCCTGTTGGTCGGCAGGAAGGCGGCGGCGTCGAGCAGCACGTCCCACCCCATGGCCCTGGCGCGGGCGACCCACTCCAGCGGGTGCTGGACGCCCGAGAAGTTCGACTGCGCCGGGTAGGCGAAGAGGCGCTCCCCGCCCGCCGCGGGCTCGCCGAGCAGCGCCTCGAGGGCCGGCTCGTCCAGACGCATCTCCGCCCCGCGCAGGGGCGCGTAGCGGTACAGCGCGCCCTCCGCCCGGGCGAACTCGCGCAGGCCGTTCACCGAGTTGTGGTTGTCGGCGCTCAGCAGGAGCCGGCCGCCGGGCTGAAACGGGTACGCCTCGCCGACCAGACGCAGGGCCCCGCTGGCGTTGGCCGTGAAGATCACGGCGTACTCGTCGGGCGAGGCGCCCAGGTAGGCGAGCACCGTGGCGCGCGTCCGCTCGACCAGCTCGGTCGCCGCGGCCGAGGCGGGGCTGGCCGAGTGGGGGTTGCCGAAGACGCCCTCGCGCAGCAGGGCCTGATGCTCCCGCAGCTGCGACTCGGCGTACAGGCCCCCGCCCGTGTAGTCCAGGTACACGTGGCCCTGCTCGTCCAGCCGCCCGTACTCGCGGTGGCGCAGGACGCCAAGGTCGCTGGTCTTCGCGTAGTCGGGGTAGGCGCTCACCAGGCGCCGCACGGCGGACTCGAGGGGCTCGCGGGCCTCGGGCGCGGGTCGGCGGGGCGCCGGCGCGCCGACGCGACAGACGATCTGCTGGCGTCGCGTGGTCATTTTGCGCTCCTTTCCGAGCGGGGGCGGCCCGGCGGGGCCGCGCTCAGCCAAGCTATGCCGGAGCATTGGCGCTCCCTGGCCGGGGCGACCACGCTGGATCGCCCGTACGGCCTCCAGCGGGCGGATAGGCGGCCCGGCGGCTTCGAGCGAGCCCGCGCTGCCCTTAGCCTGGCTGCGCGCGGGCGAGCAGGGCGGGCACCACCAGGCTCACGACCGAGGCGGCGCCGGCGCCGGCGATGGCGATCAGCCCGGTGAAAGAGCCCGCCTCGGCCAGCAGCAGGGCGAGGGCGAGCAGCACGGCCAGCCCGGCGGGCGCGAGGGCGAGCAGGGGGCGCCCCCGCCGCAGCCGGGGCGGCAGCTGCTCATCGGCCATGGCCTTCAGCACCAGGGCGCAGCGCAGGGCCGTCATGCCGAGCAGGAGCAGCCCGAGCAGCAGCGCGGGGGCGCGCCCCTCTGGCACCGCCGCCAGCACCAGGGGGATGGCCGTCCCGCTGGCCGCCGCCAGCGCCTGGGGCCCGACGGCGCGCCCCACGACGACGGCCCAGAGGGCGAACAGCGCGGCGCCGAGGGCGACCCCTGAGGCGCTGCCCCAGACCAGGGCGCGCGGGTCGCCCCCGCGGGGGAGGACCTGGCGGGCGACCGGCGCCGTCAGCATGGGCGCGAAGAACAGCATCAGGCTGACCCCGATGGCCACGAGGGGCCCGTCGCCCGCGGGGGCAGGTGCCGCCGCGGGCCGGGCGTGCGGCAGCAGCAGCAGGAGCAGGGTCGCCAGCAGGCCCAGGTTCAGCAGCCCGAGCCAGGTCACCAGGCGCGTGCTGAGGGCGCCCCGGCCGCCCGTGCCGCCGAGCAGCGCCAGGCCGCACCCGGCGCCCCAGAGCCAGGCCGGCGCCTGCGTCATCTCGCCGAGGCTGCGCGCGAGCCCGACCACGCTCGCGAGCAGAGCGAGGAAGAATAGGGCGGCGCCGCCCGCCATAGCCAGGAGCCGGCCCCCGGCGCCGAGGCGCTCGCCGGCCAGGGCGGTCAGCGAGGGCACCTCGCCGCGCCGGGCGAAGGCGTCCGCGGTGTGGCGCGCCGTCCAGGCCGCCGTCGCGGTGTTAAGCGCGCCCACGACCAGCAGGATGAGGAGCCCGCGCCCCGTGCCGCTCTGGGCGACGGCGATCGGCAGCGCGAGCAGGCCCTGCGGCAGGCTCAGGGCCATGGTGAGCGCCGCGGCGACCGCGGCGTCGCGGACAGGGGCGCCGACCCGGGGGCGCGCCGGCGCGGCGGCGTTGCTCAGCATGGGGCCGCCTCCTCCCCCTTGGCGCGCCAGCGGCGCATCTGCTCGTAGCTGGCGATCGTCGGCACGTAGAAGACCAGGTCGGCGGCCAGCTTGCCCGCGAGGGCGCCGAGGGCCGGCGAGGGCGCGAGGGCCAGGCCGGCGGCGAGGGCCGCGGGCCGGACCAGCAGGCTGTCGAGCAGCTCGGACGGGCCGAACTCGAGCAGCAGATCGCGGGCGGCGCGGAGGGCCGCGGCGGGCGTGGCCCGCCCGCGCGCCCGCAGCTCGCGCCCGGCCATCACCCCGTAGTAGACGAGGCCCTCGGTCCATGTGCCGACCAGCGCCGCGATGGGGACGCTGTCGGTGAGGGCCAGGGCGAGCCAGCTGGCGCTCAGGATCGCCGCCAGGCTCAGTAGCTCGGCGGGGCCGTAGCGGCGCAGCCACTCGGCCAGCCGGCGCTTCATCGGTCGTGTGCCCATAGCCCCTCCTCGCCTGCGCCTCGCCGCACACCGCGGCGACCTGAGGCGAGTATAGGCCGCGGCGCCCGCGCCGGGTTCCCAGAAGGCGGCGCCGTTGTCCCAGTCTGGGGCGCGCAAAAAGGCGGCGCGCGAGCCGTGGCCCGCGCGCCGCCCGTTCCCCTGGGCGCTTCGCCCTACTTCACGACGCAGCCCGGCGGATCGCCCTCGACGAAGGCGGCCTCGCCCTGGAAGGTGGCCCCCGTCGCGGGGTTGTGGCCGATGAAGACGTAGCGGGGCGGCTCCCTGTAGGGCACCTGGGCGGCGCCTGCGGACCAGGTCTGCGCGCCGGACGCCGAGCCCATCCAGTGCCCCACCTTGTCGGGGCCGGCGCCCGCGAAGAAGGGCTGCCAGTCGCCGGGCAGGAAGCTGAGCAGGCCAATCTCCTGGCTGGCCTCGATCATCAGCGGGCCGTGCCGGCCCATCAGCGCCCGGTTCCCGCCGGCGTCGCGCGGCCAGCTCGTGGACTCGTACAGGTGCTGGGACAGCCGCACGCGCCCCTTGGCCGACGCGCCGTCGCCCGGCAGCGCGTAGACGAAGCTGCCGTCCGAGGCGGTGAGCAGGGGATTGCTGTGGGTGACCGGGTCCAGCCTCACGTCGGCGCCGAAGAAGAAGTAGCCGAGGGCCGCCTCGGCCTGGCAGTTGTCGGCGCCGAAGGTGCTGAGCAGCGCCGGGGGGAGCTCGCAGCGGTAGAACGCGCCGCCCGAGAAGTCGGCGTAGCCGCCCTGGAAGGTGATCGCGCCCTGGCCGCGGCGGGCGC
>DAOLDO010000309.1:0-7295 GCA_035327325.1 Chloroflexaceae bacterium
TTCACGACCGAGTAGTGTTCCTCGCGCAGGGCAAAGGCGGTCGCGGCGGGCGCCACCCGGGCGGCCGCCCCGTGGACCTGGTGGACATTCACTACCGGCAGCGGCGAGGGCCGGTCGAACGCCGTGGTGACCAGGTCGTCCAATGCGGCGTCTGAGGGCTGCTTCAGGCTGTACGCCGTCTCGGACCACCTCGCGCCGGGCGGGAGCGGCGGGGTCAGCATCATGTAGGCCTCGGCGTAGCTGCGCGGGGCGATCAAGTCGATGGCGGGCGGGCCGAAGCGGCGCAGCGGGGCCAGCAGCCGCTCGCCCGCGGCCAGATCCTCGCCCGAGTAGACGGCCTGGAGGATCAGGGCCGGGCCGAAGTCCGGCACGGTGGTCATCACGGCGTGGGCCATCAGTTCGTCAGGCGCCCTGCTCGTGAGCTCACGGTACATCCGCAGGGCCAGGGGGGCCGCGGCCAGGTGGAAGATCGCCGGGCCGCCGAGCACGGGCCCGAGCTCGTGGAGCCGGTAGGTGATCTGGGTGACCACGCCGAAGTTGCCGCCGCCGCCGCGCAGGGCCCAGAACAGGTCGGGGTGCTCGTGCGCACTCGCCGTGATGATGGCGCCCTCGGCCATGACGACCTCGAAGGCGAGCACGTTGTCGACGGTGGCGCCAAAGCGCCCCATCAGCCAGCCGATGCCGCCGCCCAGGGTCGAGCCGCCCATGCCCACCGTCGCACAGGTGCCGGTGGTGGTGGCGAGGCCCTGGGCGTCGAGGGCGACGACCAGCTCGCCGTTGGTGACGCCGGGCTGCACCCGGGCGCTGCGGCGGTCCTGGCTGATCGCGATCTGCTTCATCGCGGAGAGGTCGACCAGCAGCACGCCGTCGCCGCTGCTGTGGCCGGGGATGCTGTGGCCGCCGCTGCGCACCGCGAGCTCCAGCCCGTGCTCGCGGGCGAAGACCACGGCCTGGGCGACGTCCTGCGCGTGGCGGGCGCGGGCGACCAGGGCGGGGTGGCGGTCGAAGCGGCCATTGACCAGCCGGCGGGCGCGCTCAAAGGCCGCCATGTCGGGGGTGAGCAGCTCGCCGGCGAAGCTGCGCCGGAGGGCTGCCAGGGCCAGGGGGTCGATCGGGTCGATCAGGGCGCTACCCTGGGTGCTCGTGAGGGTCACGGTGTGGTTCCTTTGTGGCTCGGTGCGCGCCCCACGGGCAGGCACGCTGAATGATGTTTCCAGACGCTACGCGGGTTGCTCGAGCGGTGTCACGGCGAGCAGGCAGAGGCCGAGGTCGCGGGCACGGCTGATCAGGCCGTAGAGGGCCGCCTGGTCGACGACCAGCCCGACAATCAGGGTGCTGCCGTCCGGCTCTTGCCGCAGCTCCATGCCGTCGAACCAGTCCGACCAGGCCGGGTCGAGGTGGCCCTGGACCCAGATCCGGTAGCGTCGTGGACCGTTCGTCGTCGATTGCTGTGCGCTCTGCATCTGGCACCTCGCGTCTCGCCTGTTGTCATCCGTCAGGCATAGCGTAGCGAGGATGGCCGCATGACGCGGCAACCCGCGGGTGTAGGGCCGGGTGTAGTTCCGGGTGAGGATCTACAGGAGGTGGGTGCCGGAGGTGCGGGCTAGAGGAGGTGGCGCTCGCGGGCGCGCACGAGGGCCTGGGTGCGGCTCTGGGCGTCGAGCTTGGCGAAGAGGTTGTTGATATGCTTCTTCACCGTCGCGACGCTCAGGATAAGCCTGTCGGCGATGGCGCGGTTGTCGGCGCCCGCGGCGATCAGGCGCAGCACCTCCAGCTCGCGCGGGGTGAGCGCATCCGGGGCAACGAGCGCCGCAGCCGCCACGCCGCCGGTTTCAGGCAGCTCCACCCCTTCCGGCGTGCCAAGTATCTGGAGCAGGCGCCCCACAAGGGGCTGATGCAGCCTATGGGCCTGGGCCAGGCGCAGCAGCGGCGCCACGACGGGCGCCCCGGTGAGTGCGGCCAGGCCGGGTGTGGCCGCCTCGCGGTGGGCCGCAAGCGCTCGATCGAGCAGCGCGAGCGCCTCGCGGGTGCGCCCCTGGCCCAGGTACAGGTGGGCCAGGATCAGCCGCGCGTCGCCGAGGGCGGCGGCGTCGGGGCACGCTTCCTGGAGCGGCAGCAGCTCCAGCAGGGCCTGCTCGGCGTCGCGCTCGCGCCCCTCGGCCAGCGCCAGCAGCGCCGGGATAAGCCGCCGCGCCAGCGCCGAGGTCGGCCACTCGCCCGGCAGCGGCGTGGGCGGGAGCTGGGCGACCAGCGCGTGCAGGGCCGCCGCATCGCCCTGGAGCCAGTGGATGCGTGCGAGGAGGCCCATGACCGTCGGCCCCCACACCCGCCGAAACCCGTCGAATGTGGAAGGCTCCAGGCTGCTCCACAGCACCTCATAGCGCTCCGCCGCCGCGCCGAGGTCGCCCTGGAGGATGGCGCAGCCGACCCACCAGACCTGCGCGTCGACACGAAGCCGGGCCAGCCCGCCCAGCTGCTCGTCGAGCGCCAGAGCCTGCTGGAGTGCAGCGCCCGCCGCGGCTGGCTCGCCGATGATGAGCTGGATGAGGCCATCGAGCAGGTGGGCCTGAGCATGGAGCGGGCTCGTTGGTGCAGGTGCGCGGCTGCGCAGCACCCGGCTGAGCCGGGCAGCGCGCGCTGTGCCGCCGGGCAGCAGCGCCAGCGACGTGCGGAAGGCCAGGGCCAGCTCATAGAGCGGCTGCCGGTCATCCGTCGCCTCGACCAGCTCAAGCGCCGCATCCACAGCCTCGTTTGCCTGCGGCCAGCGCCCCAGCCCCAGCAGCTGCATGGCGTGGGCCATCAGCGCCGCTGTCCGATGCCGGGGGGGCAGCGGCGCGGCCAGGGCCTCAGTCGCGGCCGTCAGGGCGCGCGCGGGGTCACCGGCGATACGATAGGCATCCGCCAGGTAGACCAGGCAGCGCCCGCGGCCGGCAGCATCGCGCTGGCGGGCGAAGCCCTCGAGCGCGCGCTGGAGCAGCTGCTGCACCGCACGGTAGTCCCAGCGCTGGCGCGCCCTGGCCCCGAGCAGATACCAGAGCTGGGGGTGCTCGTCACGCAGGGCCTCAGGCAGGGCCTCGATCAGCGCTGCAAGCGTATCCGGCGCGTCGTGGAGCAGAGCCTCGCCGTGGACGACCAGCAGGGCGGCGGCCTGCTCCCAGTGGCCGCCGTCGACGGCGTGGCGGGTCGCCTCGAGCGGCATGCCGTGGTCGGCGTACCAGCGCGCCACGCGGTCGTGAAGCGTCGCGAGCAGCTCAGGGTTGGCCCCGCGACGGAGCCGCTCGCGCAGCAGCGTGCCGAACAGATGCTGGTAGCGGTAGCAGCTACCCGTATCGTCCAGCGGAACGATGAAGAGGTTCAGCCGCTGGAG
The DNA here is from genome assembly GCA_035327325.1 of Chloroflexaceae bacterium. Classification (GTDB taxonomy): domain Bacteria; phylum Chloroflexota; class Chloroflexia; order Chloroflexales; family Chloroflexaceae; genus CAIWXH01. The sequence goes on from DAOLDO010000309.1 coordinate 3,368, forward strand.
CTCGTCCAGCATCAGCTGGCTGTAGGCCGCCTCCCCGGTGTCGCCCAGGTCGAGGGCCGCATCGCAGAGCGGCCCGCACATGCACTCGAGGATCGAGGTGTGCAGCAGGAAGCGCAGCACGTGGCCGGGCAGGCGAGCGAGCACCTCGTCGGCCAGGTAGTCGAGCACGAGCCGCTGGCTGCCGCTGAAGCTCGCGATGAAGGCGCTCGGGTCGTTGTGGCCGCGCAGGGCCAGCCCGGCGATCTGGAGCCCGGCGCCCCAGCCCTCAGTGCGCTCCACCAGGGCGGCGATGTCGTCCTCCGCCAGGGCCAGCCCGAAGCTGCGGCTCAGCAGGGCCGTGGCCTCGTCGGGGCTGAAGCGGAGGTCGCCGCCGCGCAGCTCGACCAGCTGCCCGCGGGCGCGCAGGCGCGTGAGCGGCAGGGGCGGGTCCTCGCGGGTGGCGATGATCAGCTGGAGGGTGGGCGGCAGGTGCTCGACGAGAAAGACCAGGGTCTGGTGGATGGCCGGGTTCTGCATGAGGTGGTAGTCGTCGAGGATCAGGGTGAGCGGCTCGCGCAGCCGGGCCAGGTCGTTGAGCAGCAGGGTCAGGGCGGCCTGCGTCGCCGGCTGAGGGGCTTCGAGCACGGCCAGGGCGGCCGCGCCCAGAGTTTCATCGACACGAGCGAGGGCGGCGATCAGGTAGCGCAGCAGGTGCTGCGGATCGTCGTCGCCCGCCTCCAGGGCCAGCCAGGCCACCCTGGCGCGCTGGGCCGGCGGGAGCGAGGCGCTCCATGCGCTGAGCAGGGTGGTCTTGCCGCTGCCGGCCGCGGCCACCAGCAGGCCGAGGCTGCCGGGCAGCTGGTCGAGGCGCTCACTGAGGCGCGGGCGCGGGATGACGTTCGGGCGTGGCGGCGGGGCCAGGATCTTCGTGAGCAGCAGCGGCTGGGCGGGGGGTGGGGCTGTGCGCTCGCCGGCTGCGACCCGCGCACGGGCGCGCACGAGCGCCTCACGGTCGTCGGGCATCAGCCCGAGGGCGTCCGCCAGGAGCGCGACGGTCTGCGGGTAGGGGTTGCGGCGCTCGCCGCGCTCAAGGGCGCTGATCGCGTTCACCGCCAGGCCGGCACGCTCGGCCAGCTGCTCCTGCGTGAGCCCGGCGGCCAGGCGGTAGTTTCGTAGCAGATGGCCAAACCCGTGCTGCTCCGCTGATGCCATGTGCGCCCCCGCTGCTGACTATCCCACCCTTGGTGAGAGGCAATTGTAGCACCCTCCCACGCCAGTGTGGTAGCTGGTGTGTGGGTGCTGTGCGTGGTCTCTGCCATCGGTATCACGCACACTGGAGCAGGCGGCGATCACTACTCCGATCTCACGCGCACACCCGCCCCGCAGATCAAACAAGTTGGAGATCTCATCATGGCTCAACGCTGGACTATCCCCCAGCCGCTCGCGATGGACTGGCCCTTCAAGCCCCTGAGCAGCGCCCAGACGAGCGTTGCCCGCCTTTCAAACGGTCAGCTCGAGCTGACGATCAAGCACGACCTACTGCGCGGGGTCACCCGCGAGATGCTCTCCTGGTGGTTCCGCCGCATCGACGGCACGATGGTGTATCACGGCCGCCGCGTGCCGCGCTACCGGGTCTGGCACCCGCGCGACCACATCTTCTACCGCGACCTGACCCGGGACGCGGAGGGGTTGGGCGGTGCAAGGACCCGCCGCCAGATCGTCGAGGCGTTCGCCGAAAACCCGAGCTATCTGGTCAACATCGTCGATCGGGTGGCGCACCTGGACGAGGATGGCATCCTGCTGGTGACGGAGCGGGCCGGGCTCTCGCTCGGGCGGCTGAGGACGCCGCTGCTCCCGCTGCCCGGCGAGGTCTCGACGCTCCAGCACTGGTTCATCGCCGCGCCGACCGGGACGCGCTACGAGTCGCGCATGCTGGTCGGCAGCGACTCGCTCCTCGGTCGGCTGCTGCTCAACCGCTACGTACTGCCGCGGGTGGCGATGCCCGAGGCGATGGGCCGGGCCTGGCTGCGGCACAATGTCGAGGAGGTCGGCAACTTCGAGCGCTTCCTGCCCGCGCTCTTCGCGGAGTGGACGGAGCGCGGCGAGACGGCGTTTGGTGTCGGCGATCGACAGGTGACAGTGAAGGCGAGGTAGCTGCGATGAGCACGGATAGGATGCATGTGGTTGTTGGAGCGACGGGCGGAGTCGGCAGGGCGCTGGTACGCGCGTTGACCGTGCGCGGTGAGCGGGTGCGGGCGGTCAGCCGCTCGGCTGCGCCCGGCCTCCCGGCCGCGGCGGAGTTTCTGCCGGGCGACGCGACCGATGCGGCGCGCATGCGAGCGGTGGTCGCGGGGGCATCGGTGGTGTACAACTGCGTGAACCCGCCTTTCACCCAGTGGCGGACGCTGTTCCCGCGCATCAACACCACGCTGATCGAGGCGGCGGCGAGCGCGGGCGCGACCCTGGTCTTCGCCGACGATACCTGGATGTACGGCCCGCCGGCTGGCCTGTTGAACGAGGAGCATCCCTATCGGCCAGCAGGCGAGAAGGGCGCCATCCGCGCCGAGCTCGCCGATACCCTGCTCAACGCCCATCGCAGGGGCACCGTGCGCGCCGTGATCGGGCGCGCCTCGGAGCTGTATGGCCCGCACGTGGAGTCGCTGCTCGGGGCCAACCTCTTTCGGGCGGCGCTGACGGGTGGGCGAGCGATGTGGCCGGGCAGCCTCGACTCGCCGCTCAACCCGACCTTCATCGATGACTTTGCCCGGGCGCTGATTACCCTTGGGACGAGCGAGGCGGCTCTCGGGCAGGTCTGGCACGTTCCCACCGCCGAGCCGATCACCGGACGCGCGTTCACGCGTATGCTCTACGAACAGGCCGGCACGCCGCTCAAGGTCGGCGCAATTCGCGGCCCGATCGTCCAGCTGCTCAAGCTGGTCTGGCCGGTGGCGCGCGAGGGCGCCGAGCTGATCTACCAGTTCGAGGCGCCCTACGTCGTGAATGCGAGCAAGTATCACCGGGTGTTTGGCGGTGCGTACACGCCGTACCAGGATGGGATCGCGCAGACCCTCGCCTGGTACCGCGGCCTCCTCAACGAAGCGCGAGCGGGCCTGCGCGAGCCGTGGTGGCAAGAGTTGCGGCGCTATGGCCAGCGCAGGTGAGCATCAGGGGGCCAGGGAGGCGACAGGTCGAACGTACCCATCGCCGGCACACGCCCGGCAGAGCGTCACGCCGTCGCGCACCACCTCGCGCTCGTTGATGATCTCCTCGCCGCACTGCTCACACTCGGCGCGCACGCCGGGGCGGCTGATCAGGGCCTTCAGGTCAAGCGTGAGCTCGACCGGCCGGGCGAGCAGCAGCTCCGTGAGCGGCATCACCTGGTAGGCCGCCAGGTAGGCGTGCCAGCGGCTCTTCGCCTCGGGCGCGTACTGCGCGGCCAGCCCGCGGGCGGCGGGGTTGGGCCACACCCGCACCGCCCGCCAGGTCTTCGTGTCCACGAAGGTCGCCGCGACCTTGCCGTAGTCGATGAGGCGCATGGTGCGCCGGCCCAGCCAGCACCCTGTCGCCACGCTCACCCCGTCGGCGAAGCAGCCGTCGGTCTCGACGAGCGTGAAGAGCCGCTTGCTCATCTGTGGCAGCTCCAGCCCCAGCAGCTCGCCGGCGTACACGCCCATGCGCGCCCCGAGCACCTGGCGCGGACAGAGATGCTTGTGCAGCTCCGCCGACTGCTCTAGCAGGCCGGCCAGGTCGGGCGGGGCGATCAGCTCAAGCATGGTCGTGTGGCGCGTGGCCAGGTCGGTGGACACGGGATGCTCCTAGCTTCAGTCAGCGGCGGTGCTGGCGGCCATCGCCGCCCGCGCCCAGCTCAGGGCGGTCATCATTGTCGGGAAGCCCATTGTCGTCACGCCGATCAGGAGCGTGTGCTCAATCTCCTCGGGTGTGGCACCCG
>DAOLDO010000310.1:0-7285 GCA_035327325.1 Chloroflexaceae bacterium
ACCTCCCACCTCCCACCTCCCACCTCCCACCTCCCACCTCCCACCTCCCACCTCAGCGCCCCAGCCCCGTGAGCACCGTGTCGAAGACGGCCGTCGCCAGGAGGTTGGGGTCGGTGGCGGCCTGGTTGACGCCGAGGGCGATGGTGACCCCGCTGGCGGGGGCGTGCCAGAGGGCGGCGCGGAAGCCGCCGAAGCCGCCGATGTGGCCCCAGACCGTGGTCTCCTCGTCGCCGCGGCCAACGGGCAGGTTGTTGCGCATCAGGCCCAGGCCGTAGCCGAGGGTGGGCATGTTGTACTGGCCCTTGCCGCCCACGAAGCTGGTCATCAGCTCAAAGGTGTCCGGCTCGAGCAGCTCACCCCCGAACAGGCCCGCGGCGAAGCGCTGCAGGTCGCCCGCGGTCGAGACCAGGTTGGCCGTGGCGTAGACCACCGACATCGCGACCACTGTCTGGTCGGTGCCCTGCGAGTAGCCCCGGGCCCATGGCTCCTCCACGGGCTCGTCGGGCGTGAAGACGGTCTGGGTCATCCCGAGGGGCTCGAAGATGCGCTCGCGCATCTCGACCGCGAGGGGGCGGCCCGTGGCCTGCTCGATCAGCATGCCCAGGATGACGTAGTTGGTGCTCGAGTAGTCCCAGGCGTTCTCGGCGCCGGGGCTGAAGGCGGCCGGGAAGCGGTTGGCGTAGGCCACCAGCTCCTCGGGGGCCCAGGTGCGCCGGGGTTCCTGGTAGGCCCCGCCGACGAAGCGCCGGTCCTCCAGGTAGTCGTAGAGGCCGGTGGTATGCTGGAGCAGGTTGCGCACGGTGATCTGGTCGGCGCTGGGGACGAGGCCGGGCAGCCAGGCGCTCATGGGGCTGTCGAGGCCGATCGCGCCCTCCTCGACCAGCTGCAGGGCCACGACGGCCGTGAAGATCTTGCTCAGGCTGGCGATGCGCACCTTGGTGTCGGGGGCCATCGGCACGCGCGGCTCGCGGGCGGCCAGACCGGCCGAGCCCACCCAGGGCTCGTAGCCGGGGATGCTGACCGAGACCACGGCGCCCGGGATGGAGCCGTTGGCCACGGTGGCGTCGAGCACGCCCTGGAGGGCCGCGGCCAGCTCGCCGTCCACGGGCCTGAGCGAGGCGACGGCCGTGGCGGTCAGGTCGGGGGTGGGGCTGGGCTCGACCGTGGCGCTGGCCGTGGCCGAGGGCTCGGGCGTGGCCGAGGGCTCGGGCGTGCTGGTGGTGACCGGGGTGAAGGTGGCGGCGGCCGTGGGCGAGGCGCTCGGCGCGGGGTCGAGGGCGGCCACGGGCGTGGGCTCGGCGGCGGGGGGGGGGGGGGGGGGGACGGCGCAGGTGGAGCTGGCGAGGGCGAAGGCCGCGAGCGTCAGGTAGGCGAGGCCCCTGCGGCCGGGTCCGGGGGCCACGGCGCCGCTCGCGGCGGGCCGGCGAAACCACATCGAGGGGGTCTCCATCAGGCGTCGCAGGGGCAGGCCGCGCCGGGCCGGCGCCTCGACGAAGCGGTACGAGAGGGCGGCGAGGCCGACGACCAGGCCGATGCGCAGCAGGGCCGCGGGCGCCCCGCTGAGCGGCAGGTCGAGGCCGGGCCTGGTGATGGCGAACACGGGCCAGTGCCACAGGTAGATGCCGTACGAGCGCACGCCGAGCCAGCGCAGGGGCCCCCAGCCCAGCAGCGCCGGCAGCAGCCGCGCCTGGGGGTGGGTCGCCCCGACGATGACGGCCGCCGTGCCGAGGGCGACGAGCTGGAAGCCACCCCTGTAGAGCAGCGGGTGGCTCTCGAAGAGCTGGATGTAGGCCACGGCGAGGCCCACGAGGCCCGCCGCGCCCACCAGGTCGAGGACGTGGCCGGCGGCGCGGCTCGTCGCCCACGGCAGCCGCCCGGGCAGCCAGACCATCGCCAGGGCCGCGCCGAGCAGCAGCCCCGAGGCCCTGGTGTCCGTGCCGTAGTAGACCCGCGACGGGTCGGCCCCGGGGTCGTAGAGCGACGCCATCAGGACGCTGCTGGCCGCCACTCCCGCCAGGGTGAGGGCGAGCAGCCCGCCCCGGCGCACGGTGCGCAGGCCCAGGGCCACCAGGAGCGGCCAGAGCAGGTAGAACTGCTCTTCCACGGCGAGCGACCACAGGTGCTGGAGCACGGGCGGGCGCAGGCTGGGGTCGAAGTACGAGCGCTCGCTCCAGACCAGGTGCCAGTTCATGAGGTAGGCCAGGGCGGCGGCGCCGTCCGCGGCCAGCTGGCCCAGCTCGTCGGGCATGAGCAGGGCCACGCCGACGACGGTGACGCCGAGGAGCAGCAGGAGGGCCGGCAGTAGCCTGAGGGCGCGCCGGCGCCAGAAGGCGACGAGGTCGATCGTCTCGCCGCGGCGCCACTCGGCGAGGAGCAGGGCGGTGATCAGGAAGCCGCTCAGGGCGAAAAAGGTTTCGACGCCGAGGAACCCGCCGTAGAGGGCGAGCTCGCCATGGTAGGCCAGGACGGCCGCCACGGCCAGGGCGCGCAGCCCGTCCAGGCCGGGCAGATAGGGCAACAATGGGGCCTTCGGCGACTGGGTCAGCTGTTGGTCACTACTTGTCATGGTCTGTGCTGTTGCTGATGCTCCCGCCCCGGCTAGCGTACGAGGATGGGTCGGGTGTAGCACAGAGAGTGCAAAGCTCGTGCCAAGCCTGATTCCATTCTAGAATGAAAGGGCCCCGGCCGCTAGACGGCCGGGGCACCGTGGGCTGTGAAGACGCTAAGAGTCTACTCGTACTCCTCGGTCGGGGGGAGCAGGGCGTCCCACCAGAGCTTGCCCGAGCGGCTCTGCTGGAAGTCGACGTGGATGTGGGTCGGCTCGGTGTACTCGAGCAGGCCGGCGACGCCCATCTCGCGGCCGATGCCGCTCTCCTTGAAGCCGCCGAAGGGGGCGTAGGGGTTGAGCACGTGGTGCTCGTTGATGCCGACCGTGCCGGCCCTGATGCGCTTGGCGACCTCGATCGCCTGCTGGAGGTCGCGCGACCAGACCGAGGCGGCGAGGCCGTACATCGTGTCGTTGGCCATCCTGATCGCCTCGCCGATCTCGTCGTACCTGATCACGGCGAGCACGGGGCCGAAGATCTCCTCCTGGGCCAGGCGCGAGCGGTTGTCCACGTTGGTGAAGATCGTCGGCTCGAGGAAGGAGCCCTGCTCGTAGAGCTCGCCGACGGGGCGACCGCCGCCGATCGCCAGGCGCGCGCCCTCCTCGCGGCCGATCTTGATGTAGCGCTCGACCGTCTCGCGCTGCCTGTGGCTGATCAGGGGGCCGATGTCGGTGGCCAGGTCGAGCGGATCGCCGACCCGCAGCTGGCGGGTGCGGGCGACCATGCGCTCGATCACCTCGTCGTAGATCGAGCTGTGGACGAAGCAGCGGGTGCCGGCCTCGCAGAGCTGGCCCGCGTGGTAGAACATGCCGAAGAGGGCCCCGTCAATCGCCTTGTCGAGGTCGGCGTCGGGCAGCAGGATGCTTGGCGACTTGCCGCCGAGCTCGAGGGTGACCTTCTTGATGTGGGGCGCGGCGATGGCCATGATCTTCCGGCCGACCTCGGTCGAGCCGGTGAAGGCCACCTTGTCTACCTGGGGGTGGCCGACAAGGTACTCGCCCGTCTCGGCGCCGGGGCCGGTGACGAGGTTGACCACGCCTTTGGGCAGCAGGCCCGACTCGTCAATCAGCTTCACCAGGGCGATCGCCGAGAGGGGGGCGAGGGACGAGGGCTTGAAGACCACGGTGTTGCCGGTGGCGAGGGCCGGGGCCAGCTTCCACACCGTCATGCAGAAGGCGTAGTTCCAGGGGATGATCTGGGCGCAGACGCCGTAGGGGTTGCGCCAGACGAAGTTCCACGACAGAGTCGGGAAGTCGTTCCAGGGCAGGGGCTCGTAGGGCGAGCGGCGGGCCAGCTCGCCGAAGACATGCATCATGTGCAGGCCGAGGGGGATGTCGTTGAAGGTGGTGGCCCGCAGCGGGACGCCGCCGTCGCGGCTCTCGAGCTCGGCCAGCTCGGGGGCGTGCTCCTCGATCAGCTTGGCTAGCTCGTGGAGGATGCGGGCCCGCTCGTAGTGGGGCGTGTGGGGCCAGGGGCCGTTGTCGAAGGCGTCGCGGGCCGCGGCCACGGCCCGGTCAACGTCGGTCCTGCTGGCGCTGGCCACGCGGGCCAGCTTCGCGCCGGTCGCCGGCTCGGTCACGTCGAAGGCCCGCCCGCCCTCGGCGTCGCGCCACGCGCCGTTGATGAAGAGCCCATGGTAGGGCAGGTCGCTCTCGGACGAGTCAAGCGTCATCGCTTTGCTCCTTGCTGGGCCTTGGGTAGGGGGTTATGCCGCTTCGCGTCATGATAACACGCCGCGTCAAGAGCGACAAGGGGCCCTGATCACACTCGCCCAGCAAGGGCAGCGAATGTCTCACGCCTCACGCTCGCGGCGCGGCCAGGGCCAGCAGCTCCTGTTTCTCGGCGTCGCCAAGGAAGGCGGCGCGCACGCCGTTGAGCTGGAGCTGGCGCAGCTCGGCGGGGGCGAGGCCGAGCGCGGCCTGGGCGACTCGGTACTCGTGGGGCAGGTCGATCGCGCTGATGCCGGGGTCGTCGCTGGCCAGGCTCACGCACACGCCGGCGCGCAGCAGGGCGGGCAGGGGGTGGGCGGCGTAGCCGGGCACGGTGCTCGTCTGCACGTTGCTGGTCGGGCACTGCTCCAGGCAGATGCCGCGCTCGAGCACCAGGCGGACCACCGCGGGGTCCTCGACCGCGCGCACGCCGTGGCCGATCCGCTCGGCGCCCAGCTCCTCGATCGCCTGGCGCACGCTCGCCGGGCCGGCGGCCTCGCCGGCGTGGACCGTGACGCGCAGGCCGGCCTCGCGGGCGCGCCGGAAGTGGCCGACAAAGCGCGAGCCGGGGAAGTTGGCCTCGTCGCCGGCCAGGTCAATGCCGATCACGCCCTCGCCCATGCAGGCGATGGCCGCCTCGAGCTCCTGGGCACAGCGCTCCTCGCCCAGGTGGCGCGACATGATCCCGATCAGGCTGGCGCGCACCGGCCACTTCGCCGCGCCCGCCCGCACGCCGCGGCAGCAGGCCCGCAGCACCCGCGTCGGGTCGAGGCCGTAGCGCTCGCCCATGAAGGCCGGGCTCAGTCGAAGCTCGACATAATCAATACCCTCGTGATAGGCATCCTCGACGTTCTCTTCGGCGATGCGGGCGATCGCCTCCTCGTCCACGAAGGCCAGCTTGAGCAGCTCGAACTTGGCGATGAAGTCCATCAGTGAGGGCGTGACGCCCTGTACCTGGCCGTGGGGGCGCAGGCCCTCGACGGTGTCGGCGGGCAGGGCGACCCCGTGCTCGCGCCCGATCTCGAGCACGGTCTCCAGACGCACGGTGCCGTCGAGGTGGCGGTGCAGGTCAACCAGGGGCAGGTCGCGGGCGATGGGAGTGTCCACGGGGCTCCTACAGCATTTCGCGGCCGGTGGCGACGATGTCGGCCAGGACGCCCGCGGCGGTCACGGCGAGCCCGGCGCCGGGGCCGCGCACGACGAGGGGGCGCTCGGCGTAGCGGACCGTGGTGAAGCTGAAGAGGTTGTCGGGGCCGCGCAGGCCGGCGAGGGGGTGGTCGGCGGGCAGCACGCGCAGGCCGACGCTCGCGCCCTCGGGGGTGATCGTGGCCACGTAGCGCAGGGCGCCCCCGGCGGCCCTGGCCTCGGCCACGCGGGCCGCGAAGGGCGCGTCGAGCTCCTCCAGGCGGGCCATGAACTCGTCGCGACCGACCGCGGCGAGGGCGGGCGGAAACCAGGGCTCGGCGGCGATCTGGGCCGGCTCCCAGGGCAGGCCGCAGGTGCGGGCGAGGATGAGGGCCTTGCGGGCCACGTCGGCGCCGCTCAGGTCGTCGCGCGGGTCGGGCTCGGTGTAGCCGAGGGCGTGGGCGGCGCGCACGGCGGCCGAGAGGGGCGCGCCGCCCTCGAGCTCGGCGCAGAGGTAGCCGAGGGTGCCGCTCATCGCGGCCTCGATGCGCGTCACCTCGTCGCCGCTGTCGAGCAGGCCGCGCAGGGTGCCGATCACCGGCAGGCCCGCGCCGACCGTGGCCTCGTAGCGCGTGGCGCCGCGGGCGGTCAGGGCCAGGAAGACCTCGTGGCCGGCGCTCAGAGGCTTCTTGTTGGCCAGCACGACCCGGTCGCCCCCCGCGACGCGCGCGGCCAGGGGCCCCTCCTGCCCGTCGGCCGCCGTCACGTCAACGACGATGCCGGGCCGGTCGAGGCCGAGGGAGCGCCAGGCGAGGCCGGTGGAGCCGGGGCCGCCGAGCCGGCGCCCGGCCTCCTTTTCGGCGACAGCGGCCAGTACCTCGTCGGGGGGCAGACCGTCGCGGCGGGCGCGCAGGCCGCCCCTGTCGGCGAGGGCCGCGTAGTCCAGCCGGAAGCCGTAGGCATCGGCGAGGCCCGCGCGCCGGGCGAGCAGCTGGCGGGCAAGCTCGCGGCCGACGCCGCCGAGCCCGATCTGGATGATGGGGATGCTCCTCATGGGGCGCTATTGTAGCACAGGGCCCCGCCGCCTCACGGGCGGCTCCGCCCGTCGTCGAGCAGTATGTGCAGCGCCGAGTGGTCGAGGTCGCCGTGGCCGAGCTCGACCAGGCGCGCGTAGCGCCCGGCCGTATCGGCGAGGTGGGGCAGGCGCAGGCCCGCGGCGTCGGCGAGGGCCTGCGCCTGGCGCAGGTCCTTGAGCTGCGTGGCGACCCTGGCGCCTGGCGTGTAAGCCCGGTCGGCCATGCGCGACCCGTGGATCTGGAGCACCTTGGAGTCGGCGAAGCCGCCGGCCAGGGCCCGCTGGACGAGCCGCGGGGCGACGCCCGCGGCCTCGGCCAGGGCCACGGCCTCGGCCACGGCCTGGATCGTCAGGCCGACGATCAGCTGGTTGATCACCTTGGCCGTGTGGCCGGCGCCCGGCCCGCCCACGTGGGTCACCCGCCCGAGGGCGGACAGGGCCGGCGTGGCGCGCTCGACGTGGGCCTCCTCGCCCCCTGCCATGATCGCCAGGGCCCCGGCGGCGGCCCCCTCGGGCCCGCCCGAGACGGGGGCGTCCACCCAGCCGACCCCGCGGGCGGCGAGGGCGGCGGCATGGGCCCGGGAGCGGGCCGGGTCGGAGCTGCCCATGTCCACAACGAGCTGCCCGGGGCGTAGGAGCGGCGCCAGCTGGTCGAGCACGGCGTCAACGGCGGGCGAGTCGGCCAGCAGCAGCAGGAGGATGCCGGCCTCGGCGGCCTCCGCGCGGCCCCCGCGCAGGGGGGTGCCCGCCGTGAGCGTCGGGGCCAGGGG
>DAOLDO010000311.1:0-7278 GCA_035327325.1 Chloroflexaceae bacterium
GCGCCGCCCCCGCCGGCCGCCGGCTGCCTCCCCTGGAGGGGCACCCCCCGCGGGCGCCGGCGCGGCGCCACCCGCGACGGCCGGGCTGCATCGCCCGGGTGTCGGCCCGCCCGGTCCTCGTCTGAGGCGCCCGCCGGCCCGTCGAGGCTGCTCAGCGCCTCGTCCAGCTTGCGCCTGGCATCGTCGAACTTCGGGTTCCTCGCCATGGGACCTCTGCTCTCTCCAGACCCACCGGGGGACTTCAGGATGGCCCGCATGCACCGCAAGTTGCCGGCCACCGCGCCTATCTGCATCGCTGAGCCTTCGGCCTCTCTATTGTAGGCGCAAATGCCCCACCCTGGCGGTTTGCCCATGCCGGCAGCGGCCAGACAGGATGCGGCGCGCTGCGCCTGCCCTCGGGCGCAAACACCGGCGCCCCCGCTCCCAGGGTGTGGGGGCGGGGGCGCGGGGTGCTGGCGGCGTCTCATGGGGGGCGGGACGCCTATTCCTCCACGGGGATGCGCTGGGGGCCGCGGCCGGCGTCCACGCGGCGGGCGGGCGGGCCCTCGATCAGCTCGCGCAGCCGGAACAGCTGCACGCGCATATCCAGGTCGGCGACGAAGCGGCCGATGCCGACCACAAAGACCCGCAGGCTCTCGTTCGGCACCTCGTACTCGACCCGGTTCTGGACCACCACCCGCGGGCCGTCGGCGAACCAGCGCCACAGCTCCCGGCCCTCCCACAGCCCGCTGATCGTCAGCAGGATGTGCTCGTGGTCGCGCTCGGCCACCGTGTACTCGGCGCCGGCCATGCCGAGGGACTTCAGGCGCATCTTATGCACGCTGCCGAGGGTCATCAGGTCGCCCTCGAGCGGGTCGAGCTGCACGAGCGGCGAGCGCCACTGCGCCATGAGCGCCGGGTCGGTCAGGTAGCGCTCGACCACATCCGGCGTCGTCGTGATCGAGACCCACTCTTCTTGCACGATCATCGGGTCTTCTCCTCTGGGCAGCACGAGCCGGGGCGATCTACAGCGGCCCCTCGATCGTCGCCCTGTAGTACTGCTCGACGCCCTTCTTCAGCAGCAGGGCGGGGTATCCGGTGACGGGCACGCCGAGGGGGTTGCCCACGGCGTAGTGGGGCCCGAGGGAGACGAGCTCGCCCAGCTTGAGGGGCTCGTAGGCCCGCGGGGCGCTGCCTTCGACCTCGGCCAGCAGCGTCTCGGCCAGGTGGCTGCCCTGGCGCATGGCGTAGCTCGCCGTGGCGGGCACCGTGGCCCCGTTGGCTCCGTCGGGCACGGCCGCGCAGTCGCCCGCGGCGAAGATCAGGGCCTGGTCGCGCACGCGCAGGTAGCGGTCAACCAGCACGCGCCCCGCCGCGTCCGTGGGCAGCCCCGCCTCGCGCAGCAGGTCTGGCCCCTGCACGCCCCCCGCCCAGACCAGCGTGGCCGCCCGCAACACGCGGTCGCCGGCCACGCGCAGGGCCCGCGGCTCGACGGCCTCGACCACCGTGTTCAGGTAGACGCTCACGCCGAGGGCGTCGAGCACCTGCTCGGCCTCGCGGGTGGCCCACGGGCCGAACTGCTTAAGCAGCTCGGCGCTCCGGTCGAGCAGGGCGATGCGCACCTCGCCCCGCGGCGCCCCCGTGGCCGCGCACAGGTCGTCGGCCCACGCCGCGAGCTCGCCGGCGAGCTGGCACCCCGTGTAGCCCCCGCCGACGATTGCCGTCGTCATCAGGACGCGCTGCTCGGCGGGGTCGCTCGCCCTGGCGGCCGCCTCGAACGAGCGCACCACGTGGTCTCTGATGCGCGTGGCGTGCTCGAGCGTGCGCAGCGGCATGGTGTGCTCGCGGGCGCCCGGCACATCGTTGTAGGCTGTCTCGGCCCCGAGGGCGATCACCAGGCGGTCGTAGCCCAGGGCTGTGCCGTCCGCCAGGCGCACCTGCCGCCCGAGCGGGGCGATGGCGGCGACCCGGCCCGCGACGAAGCGCACGTCGCCCTTGCTCAGCAGCGGCGCCAGCTCGTAGCTCGCCTCGCGGCTGTAGATCGCCGCCGTGGCCGCCTGGTGCAGCAGCTGCACCAGCTGGTGGTACGAGAACTGGTCAACCAGGGTCACCTCGTCGGCGTGGCCGCGTGAGCGCAGCAGCCGGTCGAGGTCAATGGCTGTGCGCAGGCCGGCGTAGCCTGCGCCGAGAATGAGGATCTGCATAGGGTTCAAGCGCTACGGGCCTGTTTCGATAGGACACGCTTATTTTAGGATACCACGGTTTTTTCAGGCCGCAGGCCGGGATCGTGAACACAGTGGGGCGCCCGCGGAGGGGCGCCCCCCATCAACCTCCGCCGGAGGCGGAACCTACACGCTGGGCGTGGTCGGGGGCTTCTCGACCCACTCGTCCACCCGCGCGGCGGCCCGCTCGGCCTCGTCGGCCGCCCTGGAGCTCGCCCGGCTCACGCTGGCGCCGAACTCGTCGGCGGCCCGCGACAGGCGCTCGCTGAAGGCCCGGGCCCGCTCGCCCACCCGCTCGGCGCTCGGCATGGTCAACGGGGCCCCGGTGAAGATCTCGTCAACCACCCGCTCCGAGACGCCCGCCAGCTCCTTCGGCAGGACGACCACGGCGCGGGCCACCTCGGCCATGGCCCGGCGCACCCGCCGGCGCGAGCCGCGGGGCAGCAGGATCAGGGGTGCCGAGGCGATCGTCAGGCCCATGCGGGCCGCCCCGCCGACGAACGCCGCGCCCAGCTCGAACAGGCCGTCGCGCTCGCCGCGGGTGTAGCTCCCTTGGTCAGTCATACATACACTCCTGTCTGGGACGAACGGTGAGGGCTCGCTGGCGCGCTCGCCGCGGCCTTCAGCCTTCATCCTTCTACCCCGCCACCAGCTCGTCCTTCGGCGCGTGGGGGGCGGCCACGGGCGTGTCGTCGCCCTCGGCGGCCCAGCGCTCGATCTCCTTGCCCGCGATCTCCGCGAAGTCGCCCGGCAGGCTCGCGAATGCGTACATCAGCTCCCTGGTGGCGTTCTGCATGTGCTGCCGGCTCTCGCTCGGCAGCAGCGCGAAGGGCAGCGTGAACACCGAGAAGCCCAGCCGTACCACTCCGCCGCCGAACTCCATCGCCGACTCGACGAAGCTGTCATTCCGCCGCGTGCGCACGCTGCGCACCCGCACCTCACCTGTGGTTTCCGCCATGCTCGACCTCCTAGCGTTGGGCGAATATCTTCAACCGAGACGGTGGATCACCCGAAGTACCCCCCGACCATAAAGGCCGAGATGAACTGGATCAGCGCCACAAACGGGTTGCTGGCCAGCAGGTAGCGCACGTAGTTGCGCTGCGTCGGCTCCTGGTAGAGCTTCACCTGGTTGTAGATCGGCACCACGATCGCCAGCAGGATGAAGCCCGCCACCCAGTAGTGCCCCCAGATGATCGCCAGGATCATCAGCAGCGCCTCCGCCAGATTGATCGTAAGGTAGGCGACCACCAGCGTCTTCTTGACGCCGATGGCTACGGCCAGCGACATCAGGCCGTGCTGCCTGTCCCCCTCGACGCTCTTGATGTCGTTGAGGAACAGCAGCCCCGCCGCCAGGGCCCCGTTGATCCAGGCCACGACCATGCTTTCCCAGGTCATCTGCGCGAAGATCAGGTGCCCCGCCAGCCAGCTCATGCTCACGTACCCCAGCCCCACGGCCGGCGGCCCCAGCCAGAAGTGCTTTTTCAGCTTGATCGGCGGCATGCTGTAGACCACCGAGAGCACCAGCCCAAGCACCGCCAGCAGCACGATCAGCGGGTTGTTGAAGGCGAACGAGACCAGCAGCGTCGCCGCGCCCAGGAAGAGCCAGTTGAGCCGGGCTTCGTTCAGGCTCACCAGACCCGCCGGGATGGGCCGCCCCGGGTCGTTGATCGCGTCCAGCTCCCGGTCGTAGTAGTCGTTGATGCTCTGGCTGAAGCCCGTCCCCAGGGGGCCGGTCATCAGGGCGCCCAGCAGCGCCAGGGCCCAGTGCTGCGGGTTGGTCCACTGGAAGCCCCCGGCCACCCCCGAGGCGATCGCCCCGCACAGCGTGACGATCGCCGGCGAGATCCATGTCACCGGGTCGGCCAGCTCCACGTGGGCCCGGATCTTCCTGGCCAGGGGGACCTGCTTGTCTGTGGTCGTGACCATGGGCGTCTATGCCTTCACAGCCTGGTAGAGCACGTGGTCATAGCCCTCCGCAAAGCTCACCTCGGTGAAGCCCAGTTCCTCCAGCAGTTCGGGGTAGATGCCGTGATCCTTGAACTCCAGCACCGAGAAGTTCATGCCGATGCCGCACAGGTAGTGGGTCAGGTAGTCGTAGTTCGGCTTCTCGGGGTTGCTGATCACCATGTCTACGATCAGCACCCGCCCGCCGGGCTCGAGGGCCTCGTAGGCTTTCTTCAGCAGCATCGTGCAGAACTGCCGGTTCATCGGGTAGAGGATGCGGGCGAAGAGCACCGCGTCGCCCTGGGGGTACGGCTCGCGGTACATGTCCACCGAGACCGGCGTGATCCGCTCGGCCAGGCCCCTGGCCGCCGCGTTCTCGCGCACCAGGTCGAGGGCCGACGGCAGGTTGATCAGCGTGACGTTGAGCTCGGGGTACTTGTCACACAGCGAGGCGGCGATGTCGCCGATGCCGCCGCCCACGTCAATCAGCCGGCGCACTCCCGCCAGGTTGGCCTGCTCGCGCAGAAACTGCTGCACGAAGTGGATGTTGCTGCGGTGGATCGTCTCGTAGAAGATGCTGTCCTCGCGGGTGCGCGGCGGGTGGGGCACATGGCTGGTGAAGTCGAGCTTGCCGCGCGTCACGTCGGCCAGGTTGGCGTAGTAGGTCTGGATCAGATCGACCATGTAGCCGACGAAGGGCACCATGGTCATGTTGCGGTGCTGCTCCGGCGCGGTGAAGAACTGCTCGGCGAAGGGCGTCAGGGCCCAGGCGCCCTCAGCGGCCCGCGTCAGGCCGATCTGCTCCATGGTGATCAGCAGCCGCTCGAGGCGCGGGGGCACGCTGCCCGTGGCCTCGGCCAGGCTCGCCAGCTCGCGCGGGCCCGCGGCCATGGCCTCGAACAGGCCGAGGTCGTGGGCCGCCTTGATCACGAAGAAGTCCACCGTGCCCTTGAAGACCATGTCATAGGCCTTCTCCATGGCGCAGTAGAGGGCCTCGTCGTCGCTCATGCAGCGGCAGTTCGGGAAGCAGCGGAACTGCGCCTGGGTCGTGGTCATTGCCGTGGTGCTTTCTAACACTAGTCCTGGCCCCCTGGGCCATGGGTTGCGATGGCCCGCTCCTCGGCGGCCGCCCGGTTTAGCAGCGGCTGGGCGAAGATCGGCAGGTAGCTCAGCCACCAGCTCGCGTAGCCGAGCCAGGCCAGACCCCTGTGGATGCGCCGCCGCCGGGGGTCAGTCCCCAGCCGGGGCCCCCAGCGGTGCCCCGTGATCATCGCGCCGACCATGCCGATCGTCGGCAGGGGCCCGGTGATCATGAAGTAGACCTTCAGCCAGCGCGGCTGGTGCTGCCCCCCGAAGTTCTCCTCGCGGTACAGGCGCCCGATGCCCACAGCCGCCACCATGGCGTTCATCAGCCAGTCGAGCAGGTGGGCCAGGTTCGCCAGCCGCGTGCGCCGCGTCGCGCGCTCAGGGCTGTGGTCGCGGCCCTCGAGCCCGCACAGGCGCAGCACCGCCGTGTAGCAGGTCAGGGAGAGGCCGCTGACGGCGGCCATGAGGTAGAGGATCTGGCGGTCTGTGAACCTGTTGAACATGTATTTGTATTATAGTACAAAAAGGTCGGCGGGTCACATGGCCTGGGTTCAGCCCGCCCTCGACCGGCTCAGCCGGCTATGGCCGGCTCGCCCACGGTGTCGTACCACAGCGGCACCACCTCGCGCGCGCCGTACCAGGTGCGCGGCGCGTTGTACGGGGCGTGGCGCGCGCCCTCCAGCACCAGGTTGTCCGCGCCCTCCAGGTAGCAGCAGTGCGTCGGCACCAGGCCGTCGCCGATCTGGTTGCCGTCGCCGTACGAGACTTCGTACGATCTGTAGGCGAACATCTCCTCGAGGGTGCCGACGCGCCGGCCCATCACGCTGCGCCCCGCCACCGAGCTGTAGGCGATGTGGGCGTAGTAGGCGCCCGGGTAACGCTCGTTCACCGCGGCGGCGAAGCCTTTCACCCAGACCTCGTAGGTCTCGTGGGCGGTGCCGAGGGTGGTCAGCCTCGCCACGTGGCTCTGGCCGTCGTAGGCGACGCCGTTGTAGGGCAGGTCGCCCAGGTAGGCCCGCGCCACCCGCCCCCCGGCGCTGTGGCCGATCAGGTCCACGGCGCTCGCGCCCGTCTCGCGCAGGGCCAGCTCGACCGTGCGGGCCAGCATGTCGAGCACGGGGGTGAAGTTCGGGTCGCGCAGGGCGGCCCACTCGGCCCGGCTGATGTCGGTGATGTAGACGACCCGTCCGTAGGGCGGGTCGGCGAGGGTGCGGGCCAGGCCCGCGTAGTCTCCCGGCGACGAGAGCCACCCCCCGATGATGACGATTGGCCGCTCCATGGGTCCTCCCCGAGGGGCGGGGCCTGCGCCTCGCCCCCACCAACCTCCCTTCAGGCGCCCCTGGTGGCGTCGCCTGCGTCCTTCGCCCTGTCGGCGACGTCCTTTGCCGTGGCGGCGGCCTCGTCCGCCAGATCCCTCGCCGTGGCGGCGGCCTCGTCCGCGGCCTGCTCGGCCTGCTCGGCGGCCCGTGCCGCGTCGGCGGCGACGTCGCTCCGTACCTCCTCGGCCGTCTCGGCCATGCGGGCCGCGAAGTCGGCTGACGGGTCGCGTCCCTCTGGTGGGATCTCGGCGTCGTCGGCCGTCACCGTGGGGCTGAAGCGCGCCGTCGGGGCCGGCGGGGCCGGCGGGGCGGCCGGCGTCGGCTCGGGCGGCGGGTCAACGGTCGTGGTTGTGGCCACCCGGTCAACCTTCTTCTCGCCGTTGCCGTTGCCGACTGTCACCTTGATCCGGCGCACCGAGGTCGTGCCCGCCGTGGTCGTCTCGGTCCCGGCGGGCAGGTTGTCAACCACGACGTCCATCGCCTCGCGGCCGATGCGCGCCAGTTCGTCGGTCTGGAAGCGCGTCCAGTAGCTGTAGAAGTTCCAGACGTCGGTCAGGGTCGCTCGGAACTCGCGGGTGAACTGCTCGAGGCCCTGGGGCGGCAGGGCGCCGCGGGCGTACGAGCGCAGCATGTAGCCGACGGGCTGCACGTAGCCCTCCGTGGCGACCCGCGGCACATCGCCCCCGGGGCTGACCGTCCCGTCCGGCCGCACTGTGCCCGTCGGCCCC
>DAOLDO010000312.1:0-7270 GCA_035327325.1 Chloroflexaceae bacterium
GCCATAGGTAGTGTCCTCAGTAATCCAGGATCGGGGCGTCGGACGCGGGCTGCGGCGCATCGTCCGCGTGGATGACACTCTCGACGATGCGCCGCAGCTCGCTGACGGTCTGGTCGTAGTGGCCGCCGGTTCTGGTCAGGATGGCCTGCAGCACACGCTCACGGGCGGCCCGTGGCAGCCTGATCTCGTGCATCTGGAGGAAGTCGAGCAGGTCGCTGAGGGCCAGTCGCTCCATCTCGTCGAGCAGCCGGAAGATCGTGTGCCCGAGCTCCAGATCGCGGAGCCGCGCCCCCTCGAGCACCGCCGCGCGGAAGCGAGCCGGGCGCTCGACCTCGAAGGGGATCGTGAGCAGCGCGTGGTGGGGGCCCGCCAGCCGCGGCACAAACACCTGGTCCCACCACTGGAGGTAGCTGCGCAGCTTGTACGGGTTGACCACGTCCTTCGCGTCGCCGCGCACCGGCCTGTGACGCACGTAGAGGATCACCGGCTGCTGCGGGCCGCCGCGCGCCCGCGCCTTCAGGCTGGCGGAGACCGAGCGTAGCGGCACCCCCTCGAAGGCTTCGACCAGCATGGCCTCGTAGTCGCGGGGCAGATCGAAGACCGGCGGCCACTCCGGGCGCACCACCACGATCTGCGCCCCCTGGGGGGGATCGGTCTCGAGCTCAACCTGCAAGCGGGTGTGGAACCGATCGACGCCCTGGCCGGGCTCGCCGTACCAGATGTAGGCCAGCGAGCGCGGCCTGCGCTCGCGCAGCATCTGGCGGGTCTGGGCGCTGACGATGCTGAACTGCACCACCCGGTCGAGCTTCAGGTGCCAGTGGGGGTCGCGCGGGGCCTGCTCGGCCCGCTGGAGCGGCGGCGCCGCCCAGCCGTCGTAGTGACAGTAGAGCACCGGCGTCAGCCAGCGGGCGTCGCGGAAGCTGAGGCCGCGCTCGGTGACCTTGCCGTACAGGCTCGCCAGGGCCAGGTGCGGCGCCCTGCGCTCTACGAGCAGGGTGCGCCAGAAGACGATCGCCTGGGCCTGGGCGGCGTCGATCTCCACCAGGGTGCGGTTGGCGAGCACCGCCGGCACGCGCTGGCCGATCTGCCAGCCGGCCCCGAGGAATCCGCCCGCGTCGCCGCTGCAGCAGTTGAGGTAGACCAGCAGTGGCGGTCGCGGCAGGGCGCCGATCAGCTGGGCCAGGTCGGCCACGGGACGCTCGTCGAGGCGGCCTAGCTCGTCGGCGAAGGCCAGCACGGCCCTGTGGCTGTCGCCGCGGCCGTGGCCGTAGTAGTAGATCAGGTCGGGCTCGAACGCGGGCAGCGCCTCGCGCAGCTCGGCCCAGGTGCGCACCCGCCGCACCCGCTCGCCGGACAGGGCCCGGTCGTGGAGCGAGAGCAGGAACTCCAGCTCCTCCAAATGGGCCTCGGCCCGCGTCCGCTGCTGGTCGGCGGGCTCGGGGGCCACCAGCAGCAGACGCGGGGCGGCCGGCAACTCGACCGCGCGCAGGCGCCCCGTGCTGGCCAGGGTGATCGACCAGCCCGCGGCCACGAGGAAGACACCTTTGTGGGCGAGCAGGGCCCAGGGCAGGCGCGGGATCTCCTCGTCGTCGGCGACGATGCGCAGGTCAACCGGGTCGTCGGGGTGCTGCCGGAAGCTCTCGGGGGGCGCGTCGCCGAAGAGTTGCCGGTAGAGGTGGTGGCCGATCGCGAACTGCCCGTGCTCGTCGTAGAGCGCCGCCAGGGCCCGGTTGTCGTAGGCCGCCAGGGCCCGCGCCACCTCGCCCAGGGGCACCTCGCGCTCCCTGATGCGCACGGGGGCCTCGGGGCCCAGGGCCAGGCCCGCCGCCGTGCGCCCGAGGGCCGGGTTGCCCTGGTGGATCGTCGCCGCGTAGCCGTCGGCGCGCCTGGTCAGGTGGATGAAGTAGCGCATAAAGCTGTGCTGCCGGGAGTGGCGGGCCCCTACGGACTTGGCCGCCACTCGAGCGTAAAGATATCCCCGGTACGGGCCGCGATGCTATCGCCGCCCGGCACGATTGAGCCTCCGCCGTCGCGCACAGTGACGCCCTCGTCGACCGCCTCAAGGCGGCAGATCGCGACGGCGCCCTGGGCGTCGAAGGGCACCCGCAGGAGCAGCCGGTCAAGGGTGAGGGTCCATCCTGCCGTGCTGACGCCCTCGATCTGCACGCTGATGCAGCCCTCGCGGCCGCCCCTGCCCTTCGACGTAACGATGAGCCGCCCCGGCTGCATGGCCTCCGTGGCTGTCATTGTAGGAACGATCACCGTCGGGTTGAAGGTCGGTAGTGGTAGTGGAGAACCCTCGCTGAGTGTTCCCGCGAAGACGAGGTCGTCGGTCGTGGTGACCCAGAGCCCCACGACTCCATCCTCGCCCACGGTGAGAACCCTTCCCGGGCCCGCGAAGCCGGCGTGCACCAGGGGCGCCTGGTGGCGCATGACGCCGCGCTCGGTCCCGTCCGGCATCGTCCAGAGGCGCGCCGTCCGATCGTCCGCTCTGGTCAGCAGCAACGGGTCGTCAGGGCTGAACTCCACGTGCAGCACGCGCCCGGCGGGGTACAGGAACAGGGGTGAGGGGGCGCCCCCGGCGAGATTCCAGGCGCTCACGCCGCCACCGGCGCTAACGGCAGCCATTTCGCCTATGGGACTGAACGCGCCGCCAAAGCCGTCTTCGATGATCTGCGTCGCTTCTGCCCGCAGTCCGGAGCTGTCCATCGTCCACAGGGCCGCCCGCCCCCCTGTATCGGCGGTGAAGAGCAAACGTCCGTCGGGGCTCCACTCGAGATCGTTCACGGCGAGCTGATGGGCGCTGAGCGTAAGCGGATCTTCAAGGCCCCAGACCTGCACCGAGCCGTCGGCGCCGGCCGTGGCGAAGCGCGCCCCGTCGGGGCTGAAGCGCGTCAGGGTGACAGGGACGCCGTGGGTGTAGACTTCCCACGCCCCGCCGATGGTCCAGCGCCGCGCCGTCCCGTCCTCCGAGGCCGAGAGCAGCTGCCGGCCGTCAGGGCTGAACGCGAGGCTGGTGATCCGCGCGTCGTGGCGCAGCGCCCCCTGCTGCTCGACGGTCTCGACGTTGTAGAGCGTCACCAGGCCGTCCTCGCCCCCGATCGCCAGCAGCAATCCGTCGGGGCTGAAGGTGGCGACTGTGGGCCCGGCGAAGCTCAGCCTGGACTGCCCGAACATCCACGCGCCCGACTCTGCCCAGAAGGAGAACTGCTGGACGACGACCGCGTCCCTGGTCAGCAGGGCGAAGCTGCCCGACGCGGGGCTCACGGCGGCCCCGTGCACAGGGGCCCCGAGCCGCAGGCTCTCCACGAGCCCCGCATTGCCCTCGGACGCGAGCTCGTCCGCGACGAGCGTTGCGGCCGCGGCCGGCTGCGTGTCCATCGCGAGCCGGGCTACCTCGCCCGCCTGCACCGTAATCTCCGCAAGGGCTACGGAGCCAAATCCTCCCCGGGCCTCAGCGCGCCACGGCCCCGCCGGCACTTCGTAGGTGCCAGAGCGGCTGAGTGTCAGCGCGCTGAGCCAGGGCTCGCTCGAGTAGCCCGTCGGGCGGGTCAGACGCACCTCGCCGCCCTGAGGCACAGCCCTCAGAAGCACAGTGCCCGTGGCGTGCTGCACCTCGTTGGGCAGGGGGATGAGCCACACATCCTTGTTCGGGGCGACCGGCTCCCGCGTCGCCGCCGGAAGATCCACAGGGGGCTTCGCGGCCGGGCCGTCGTCTTCGAGCCGGGCGAGCAGAGTGTCGCCGGTCAGCAGGCTGCTGCAACAGGTTAGCCTGAGCGCCTCCTCGAGCCGCTCGGCCGCCGGCGCCGCCCCGTCCTCGCCCAGGCGCAGCTGCGGCCCGAAGCGAGCCACAACCTCACTCGGCGCCAAAGTGACGCCTTCATCGGTCCACCAGATCACCTGGGTGTGCCTCGCGGCAGGGCCGAGGCGCGCCGCGATCTCGTCGAGGGCCAGTTCGATCGGAACCTGGCCGTCCGCCTCCACGGTGTACACCGCGTCCACGGAGCGCGAGGTCAGCAGCAGATCGCCGAGCTGCGCAAGCCCGGGCCTGTCCCGCGCCACAACCGCCACCCCGATGCTGCCGGCGCGGTCGATCAGCCCCGGCCTGATGCCCGTCTCAACGACCGCCTCGTGCCACGAGCCCAACTCCGCCCGCGCGAAGCGCCGCTCGCTCCCCGGCACGGCCGGCTGCCGCTGGAGGGAGGCCGGGCAGCGCTCGATCGTCACCCGGAGGTTGCCGATCGTCTCGCGGCAGGCCTCCTCGGTCGTCGCAGGGGCGACCTGCAGCTCTACGCGCACGGACGGCTGGAAGACGCTCGTCCGCGTCAGCTCGACCGTCTGCCAGCCGCCGCCGCCGAAGAGGTGGAGCTCCCGCGCCCCCACGGGCAGGCTGCCGGCGATCCGGACCTGCTCGGCCCCGAGGTCCTCGCTGGTCACATAGAAGCTGCGTGCGCTGCCCATGCCCACCTGGCCCGGCGGAGGCACGCTGCGAAGCGCGTACGGCGGCAGCTCCCCTCGCTCGGGGTCGTATACCCCGACGTGGGTGAGCAGTCCGCCGGGCGCTTCGATCAGCAGATCGCTGCCGGCGGCCGAGTCCAGCTGGTAGCGGTACAGGCTCATCCCCGCCAGGGCCAGGCACAGGCTGGCGAGCGCGCCCACGGCGGCGCGCTGCCAGACGGCCAGCTGCGGGCGCTCCTCGAGCGCCGGGATCCTCAAGTGGGGCGCCAGCTTGTGCAGCCGCAGGAGGGCCTCGCGGCGGCGGGGGCGCAGGCGCAGGGGAATCTTGTCGGGCTGGTCGCGGAAGCCGAAGCCCGCCAGGTCCTCCCGGATCTTGGGCCCAAGGGGCGTCTGAGCGAGCTGGTAGAGCCGGTCCAGGTCGTTGTCGGGGTCGAGCTCGAGCCGCACCCGCTCGCAGCACAGCTCCCAGGCCATGTGGCCGAGGCCGCCCCCGGCCGGCTCCACCCGCCGCAGCTCGTCCAGGATCGCGGCGAGCACCTGCCGCTGGTCCGCCTCGCCCCTCCGCGCAAAGAAGCCCTCGCGCAGCACCTTCTGCACCTCGGGCGCGAAGTACAGGCCCGCCACGGTCTCCTTCGTCCCGGGCAGCGCGTAGAGCCGCTCGATACGCTCGGGCGGCAGGCTCTGGAAAAAGCGGCGCCGCAGCGCCCCGGCCAGCCCCCTGCTCACCGGCTGGAAAAGGGCGCAGGCCTGGGCCCACGGCAGCGCGTCGCCAAGCAGCCGCTCCACGTAGGCTGCTTGACCCGCGCCGTGGGCCTCGTCAGGCGCGGGCGTCGTCAGGGCCTGGTCGGACTCGGCGACCGCGCCCTCGGCGCTGAAGCGGCGCACCGCCTGGGCGACGCCGCGCGCGTTGGCCGTGAAGGCCGGCAGCCCGTAGCGGCCGGCAAACCCGCCGCTGGCGCCCCAGGCGCGGGGCTCGCGCAGATCCATCCAGGCCACCATCGGCCAGTGGGCCAGGGCCTCGAGCGAGAAGTCCTCGCACGCCCTGGACAGGCCAGTGCCGTCGGTGAAGAGCAGGACGAGAAAGGAGCTGCGCCGGTCCTCGAGATCCTCAAGATAGTGAACCGCCCCGTCGACGGTCTGAAACTGGGCCACACTGCCCTCGAAGCGGCCATGGATCACAGTGACGCCGCGGCGGACCAGGCCCAGGGCCAGCTCGGCGGGCGTCGTGTTCCAGGCCGCCTGGGACAGGGCGTCCTCGAGGATCAGCAGCGAGCGCACCTGGCGCCGCGGGAGGAAGGCTAGCCGCGGCAGACCGCCCGCGCGCAGGGTGTTGCTGATCGACGCGCTCACGTTGAGGCTCTGGCCGCGCTCCTCGCTCGCCACGTAGCCCAGCGAGTCGGCCACCAGGCCGATCGTCTCCTCGTCGAGCATGGGCTCGGGCGGGCCGCCGACAGGTCGCAGCGAGAAGTGGCGCGGGCCGTCATCGTCCCAGCCTGGCGGCGTCTCCGGCGCTGGGCTGCGCCGCCGGAGCAGCCAGAGCCCGTAGAGCAGCCCGAGCGACCCTACGACCGCCGCGCCGAGAGCGTAGTAGAGCCAGTCGGAGGGGGCCCGGCGCACCAGGGCCGTCGTCTCGACCCTGGGCACGCGGCTGTAGACCCGCCTGAAGATCACCGGGGCCGCTGGAGCCGCCGGATCGTACGTGGTCGCCACGAGCGTGAGGGGAACCAGCGCGGGGCCGGCCGCCTGCGCTGGGAGCGACACCGTTCGGATGCTAGCCCGCGCGCTGAGGCTGATCGAGCCCGCGCCGAGCCCCGCCCGCTGTGGCGCGAAGGTCACCAAGACGACGCCCGTGCCCCCCGGGCCCAGGTTGAGGACGAGCGGCTCGGCCGACAGGCTCAGGGCCGGATCCGCGTCGAGAAGGCGCACCTCGAGCGTCTGTGGCTCTGAGAGCGCGTTTGTCACCGTGAGGGCCGGCAGGGTGGCCCGCTCGCCTACGGCGACGACTCCAAAGTCGCCGGGCCCGAGCGCCACCTCGAACGGCGGCGGGGACGGCGCTGGGGGGGGCTCGCGCCCGCGCGTAAGCAGCAAGCCGACAGCGAGAGCGCCGGCCGCCGCGAGCCCGAGCAGCAGGGCCCAGACGGCGTAGCGCGGCAGTGGGGGGCGGACGTCTGTCTCCCGCTGCTGCCGCGCGCCTGGCGGCGTGGGCGGTTCGGGCGGCCGGCTCAGGGGTGGCGCGCCCGCAGGGGTCGGGGCGCCCACGGCGGTGAGCGCGCGCAGGTCGGTCAGGGCCCGCGCAATGTCCACTGGGGCGCCGGCGGGCAGCGGGCCGCCGGCACCGAAGAACTCCTCGAAGCGCTGAAGGAAGCGCTCCTGGGCCTCGGGGCTGCGGGCAAGCAAGGCCAGGAGCGTATCCCGGAGACGGGCGATGGACCAGGACCCACCCGTTTGCAGCACGAGCTGGATACGCTGGTAGTCGCGCGGCAAGACGACGAACCCATCGTCCGCGAGGGCGCTCAGGAATGGGGCAAGTGGCAGATCGCGCATGGTGTCACGTCAGGTGGGCCGGTGTGCGGGAAGTATAGCACGCAGGAGCTGCCCCTGCCTCCCGGTAGAGACGCCGCGCTGGGGCGTCTCTACCGAGGGGCCGGCTGTAGGGACAAGCCCCCGCCAGGGCGAGCACGCCGGCCGGGTCGCCCGCGAGGGGGCCTTTGCCCGGCATGGCCCCCTCGCGCGCGGGCTGGCACACAGATCGGGGCAGCCGGGACGGTGGGGCCGGCCGGGGCGCCCACCCGCGCCGGGGCGACCTGAACGG
>DAOLDO010000313.1:0-7262 GCA_035327325.1 Chloroflexaceae bacterium
GCCCGCCGGGCCTACGGCATCGCCTTCCAGGCGCCCACGCTCTTCCCCTGGCTGACGGCGGCCCAAAACGTCGCTCTGCCCCTCGAGCTGGCCGGCCGCCCGGCGGCGGAGCGCGAGCGGCGAGCGGGCGAGCTGCTGCGCCTGGTGGGCCTGGCGGGCTTCGAGGCGGCCTACCCGCGGCAGCTCTCGGGCGGCATGCAGCAGCGCGTGGCCCTGGCCAGGGCCCTGGCCCTCGACCCCCCGCTGCTGCTGCTCGACGAGCCCTTCGCCGCCCTCGACGAGCTGACTCGCGAGCAGCTACAGGCCGCCCTGCCCGCCGCCCTGGCCGGCGCGGGGCGACCGATCAGCGTGGTCCTGGTGACCCACAGCCTGACCGAGGCCGTCTTTCTCGCCGACCGGGTCGCGGTCTTCTCGCCGCGCCCCGGGCGCCTCCTGCGGCAGGTGCCCGTGGGGCTGCCGCGGCCCCGCGGCCCCGAGCTGCGCGACGACCCGCGCCTCCACGCCCTGGTGGCCGAGGTGCGACGCGCCCTTGGCGGCGCGTAGCCATTCCGTGCTACAATCGGGGGGCGCCCCCGCGACAGCGCCGGCGGGCGGCCCCCGGCACACCCCTGAACCCCTAGAATGGCCCCCGTATGCCCCGGCTAGCCCTCGCCCTCGCGCTCCTGCTCGTGGCCCTCGGCCTGCCCCGAGCCCGGCCAGCCGAGGCGGCGCCCCGCTGCTTCCCCGGCGTGCCCGGCGTGAGCGACTGCATTGACGGCGCGATCGGCGCCTTCTGGCAGGCCCAGGGCGGTCTGCCCGTCTTCGGCTACCCGCTCGGCCCGGCGCGCCAGGAGGGGACGGTCACCTCCCAGCCCTTCGAGCGGGCCCGCCTCGAGCACCACCCCGAGAACGCCCCGCCGTACGACATCTTGCTCGGGCGCCTCGGCGCCGACGCCCTGGCCGCCCGCGGCGAGCCGCCCGCGGCCCCCGAGATACCCCGCCCCGGCTGCCGCCACTTCGCCGAGACCGGCCTCAACGTCTGCGGGGCCTTCCTGCAGGCCTATGGCCGCTACGGGCTCGACCTCGGGCGGACCGGCGTGGCCCCGGAGGAGAGCCTGGCCCTGTTCGGGCTGCCGCTGACGGCCCCGCGCGAGGAGCGGCTGAGCGACGGGCGCGCGTACCTCGTCCAGTGGTTCGAGCGGGCCCGCTTCGAGGACCACGGGCCCGCCGGCGTGCTTTTCGGCCTGCTCGGCAGCGAGGCCGGGGGCGCGGCGGCCCCGCCGGCGCCCGCCCAGGGCCTCGAGCCGGGCGGCTTCGTGCAGGCCCGGGGCGACCAGCTCGTGCGGCTCGGGCGTCCCGTGCAGCTCAAGGGCGTAAACTACTACCCCCAGGGGCGCCCCTGGGCCGAGATGTGGCAGCAGTGGGACGGGCCCCAGATCGAGCGCGAGCTGCGCCTCGCCCGCGACCAGCTCGGCGTGAATGCCGTGCGCGTCCTGCTGCCCTACGACCTCTCGCGGGACCAGCGCAGCAACGGCTTGCTGGACGGCCGGGCGCTCGACCGGCTGCGCCAGCTGGCGGAGATCGCCGGCGACCTCGACATGCGCCTGATCGTCGCCCTCTTCGACTTCTACGAGGAGTTCCCCCTGCCCGGCACGCGGGCCGAGGCCGAGAACCTGGCCTACCTGCGCACCCTGCTCGGCAACTTCGCCGGCGACGACCGCATCATCGCATGGGATTTGCACAACGAGCCCGACCACTACGAGCTGTGGGCGCGCAGGGGACAGGCCCAGCAGGTGCTCGGCTGGCTCGGGCGCATGGCCGACGAGGTGCACCGCATCGCGCCCAACCATATGGTGACCGTGGGCATGGGCCAGTACGAGAATCTCTACCAGCCCGGGCCCGACGGGCGCCGCGTGGTGGACTACAGCGACCTGGTCAGCGTCCACATCTACAACGCTGCCGACGCCGCCCGGCAGCTCGACGAGCTGCGCCGGCACACCGACAAGCCCATCCTGCTGGGCGAGTTCGGCTGGCCGACGGGGCCCGAGTGCGCCGTGCGCGGCTACGGCGAGGCCGACCAGGAGCAGGTCTACAGGGCGACCCTCGAGGCGGCCCGCGGGCGGGTGGCCGGCGTGCTGGCCTGGACGCTGCGCGACTACGACGCGGGGCCGACCTATCGCTGGGAGACGCGCGAGGAGCACTACGGCCTGGTGCGGCCCGACGGCAGCCTGAAGCCGGCCGCCGCGCACCTGCGGGCCTGGCCCGGCGAGCCCCTGCCCAGCGCGACTCGCCTCGACACGCGGCTCACGGTCGAGGGCGTCTTCGCGCCCGGCGGGCCCAGGGCGCCGGTGCGCGTCGGCGAGACGGGTCGCCACGTCAAGGGCGAGTTCCGCAACGCCTACGAGGTCTACAATGGGCGCTTCAGCTTCGGCCCGCCGATCAGCGAGGCCTTCGAGCGGGCCGAGGGCCGGCGCGTGGTCCAGTTCTATACCGGCGCCGTGCTGGCCTACTACCCGGAGGTGCGCCAGGTGCCCGGCTGGACCGAGCTACTGGGCGACGAGCAGCTGCGGCGCCTGATCCGCCCGCTGAACATCGGCGAGCAGTACCTGGCCGCACGGGGCGTCCCGCCGCAGCCGAGCGGGGTGGACGGCGAGTTCGAGCGCCTGTACCGCGCCCTCGGCGGCCGCTGGCGCTTCGGCGCGGCGATCTCGCCCAAGCTCAGCGAGGAGCAGGGCGGGGCGACGGTGCGCGTGCAGTACTTCCAGCACGGCAGCCTCCAGACCAACCCCGCCACCGGCGTGGTCGAGCCCGGGCCGCTGGGCGCCTGGGCCTGGGAGCAGCAGTGCGCGTCGGTGCGCTAGGGGCCGCGTTGCGCGATCATAACCGACTCCACTTGCCGGCCCGCGGCGGGTCTGCTATACTGTTGTCGTCCTACCCCCTCCCCCGGGGGGTGGGGGTAGGAGGAGGCAGGATGGACAGCGACCACAAGCAGCAGCTCCTCACCAGGCTCAAGACGATCGAGGGTCACGTGCGCGGCGTGCAGCGCATGGTCGAGGCCGAGACCTACTGCATAGACCTGCTGAAGCAGACGCGGGCGATCAGGCAGGCCCTCAGCCGCCTCGACAGTATGATCCTCGAGGAGCACCTGCGCGGCTGCGTCACCACGGCCATCCAGAGCGACAGCGTCGGCGAGCGCGAGCGCGTGATGCGCGAGCTGCTCCAGGTGTTTGAGCGTACCCCAGAGTCCTAGCCCCGATCTGTTAAGGAGGAGCCCGATGAAGACCGAGCAGTTCCACGTCCCCGGCGTCTCGTGCCAGCACTGCGTGCGCGCCGTCACCGCCGAGGTCGGCAAGCTCGCCGGCGTCAGCAATGTGCAGGTCAACCTCGACAACAAGGTCGTGACGGTCGAGCACGGCGAGGGCGTCGCCCCGGAGGCGATCGTCGCCGCGATCAAAGAGGCCGGCTACGAGGAGGTCGCCCCGGTCGCGGCGTAGGGGCGCGCCAGGGACGTTCCGTAGAGACGCCGCGCGGCGTCTCTACATGTTTGTACCGCGGAGAAGGTGCCCTATGTCCCAGCAAGAGCTCACCCTCCCCGTCACGGGGATGACCTGCGCCTCGTGCGTGATGCGGGTCGAGAGGGCGATCACAAAGCTGCCCGGCGTGGACGCGGCAAGCGTCAACCTGGCGACCGAGCAGGCGAGCGTGCGCTACGACCCGGGCCAGCTGGCGCCGGCGCAGATCCGGGCCGCCGTGGAGGCCGCGGGTTACGGCGTCGTCGCCGACAGGCTCGAGCTGCCGGTCACGGGGATGACCTGCGCCTCGTGCTCGGCCCGCGTGGAGAAGGCCCTGCGCAAAGTGCCGGGCGTGCTCGAGGCCAGCGTCAACCTTGCCGCCGAGCGGGCCGGCGTGGTCTACTCGCCGGCGACGACAAGCTACGGCGAGCTGAAGGCCGCCGTCGAGGCCGCCGGCTACGGGGTGATCGAGACGGCCGGGGCGGGCGAGGCCGAGGCCGAGGACGTCGAGGCGGCCGCGCGGGCGCAGGAGCTGGCCCACAAGCGGCGCCAGCTGAGCGTGGGTGTGGCCCTGGGCCTGCCGCTGTTCGTGCTCTCGATGGCCCGCGACTTCGGGCTCATTCAGCCCTGGCTGATCGGCGCGGGCGCCGCGATGATGGCCCAGATGCCAGGCGCGAGCATGGCCGAGATGATGCAGCACGTCGCCGCCCGCGACGACCTGCTCAACTGGCTGTTCCTCCTTCTGGCCACCCCGGTGCAGTTCTACAGCGGGCGCGACTTCTACGTCAACGCCTGGAAGGCCCTGCGGGCGCGCACGGCGAACATGGACTCCCTGATCGCCCTGGGCTCGTCGGCGGCCTACTTCTACAGCGTCTGGCTGCTACTCAGCGGCGCGAGCGGCCACGTCTACTTCGAGACGGCGGCGGTGATCATCACGCTGATCCTGGTGGGCAAGTACCTCGAGTCGCGGGCCAAGAGCCAGACCAGCGCCGCGATCAAGACGCTCATGGGCCTCCAGCCGAAGACGGCCCGCGTGGTGCGCGGCGGCGAGGAGCGCGACGTGCCCGTGGCCGAGGTGCGCGCCGGCGAGATCCTGGTGGTGCGCCCCGGCGAGAAGATTCCGGTAGACGGGGTGATCGTCAGCGGCGAGTCGAGCGTGGACGAGAGCATGGTCACCGGCGAGAGCCTGCCGGTCGAGAAGGGCGCCGGTGATCCGGTGGTGGGCGCGACGGTGAACGCCAGCGGCAGCTTCCAGATGCGGGCCACCCGCGTCGGCAAGGAGACGGCCCTGGCCCAGATCGTGCGTCTGGTGCAGGAGGCCCAGGGCAGCAGGGCACCCGTGCAGCGCCTGGTGGACCGGGTGGCCTCGGTCTTCGTGCCGGTCGTAATCGTGATCGCCCTGCTCACCTTCCTGGCCTGGCTCTTCCTCGGCGGGGTCGGCTTCACCCAGGCCATGATCTTCGCCGTGGCCGTGCTGGTGATCGCCTGCCCCTGCGCGCTGGGCCTGGCCACGCCGACGGCGATTATGGTCGGCACGGGCGTCGGCGCCGCGCGCGGCATCCTGATCAAGAACGCCGAGAGCCTCGAGCGGGCCGCCCACATCCAGACCGTCGTGCTCGACAAGACCGGCACGATCACCCAGGGCAAGCCGTCGGTCACCGACATCGTGCTGACCAAAGCCCAAAGACCAAAGACCAATCGCTCGTTTGCCAGGGTTGGCGCTGCCGCCGATGCCGGTGCTGCTCAGACGTTGGTCGTTGGTCCTTCGTCTTTGGTCGGCGAGGCGGAGCTGTTGGTTCTGGCCGCGAGCGCGGAGCGCGGCAGCGAGCACCCCCTGGGCGAGGCGATCGTGCGCGCGGCCCAGGCCGAGGGCCTGAGCCTGAGCCGGCCCGGGCGCTTCCAGGCCATCGCGGGCGCGGGCGTCGAGGCCGAGGTGGACGGGCGGGCGGTGCTGGTGGGCACGGCGCGCCTGATGGCCGAGCGCGGCGTGCCCCTCGGCGAGCTGAAGGGCGAGGTCGGGCGTCTGCAGGGCGAGGGCAAGACGGCCATGGTCGTCGCCGCAGATGGCGAGGCCCTCGGCGTGATCGCCGTGGCCGACACGGTGCGCCCCACCTCGGCCGAGGCGATCGGGCGCCTACGGGCCGCCGGCGCCGAGGTGGCCATGCTCACCGGCGACAACAGCCGCACCGCCGAGGCGATCGCCCGGCAGGTCGGCGTGGATCGGGTGCTGGCCGAGGTGCTGCCCCAGGACAAGGCCGGCGAGGTCAGGCGGCTCCAGGCCGAGGGCCGGGTGGTGGCCATGGTCGGCGACGGCATCAACGACGCGCCGGCCCTGGCCCAGGCCGACGTGGGCGTCGCCATCGGCACCGGCACCGACGTGGCGATGGAGGCCGCCGACGTGACCCTGATGCGCGGCGACCTGGCGGGCGTGGCCCAGGCGATCGCGCTCAGCAAGGCGACCATGCGCACGATCCGCTGGAACCTGTTCTGGGCCTTCGCCTACAACGTGCTGCTGATCCCCGTGGCCGCGGGGGCCCTCTACCCCTTCACCGGCTGGCAGCTGAGCCCTATCCTCGCCGCGGCGGCCATGGCCTTCAGCTCGGTCTTCGTGGTCAGCAACAGCCTGCGCCTGCGCGGGGCGCGCCTGTAGCTGACGCCCCGCCCCCGCGCACAGCCAGAGCCCCCTCGCCCCGCCCGGGACGAGGGGGCTCTCGCGCGTCGATCTGCGCTATACTGGAAGGGTTGGCCTGCAATCAGCGCGCGACCGCGCGAAGGGAATAGGACATGATGGTCGGCAAGATCTGTGTGGTGACGGGGGCGACCTCGGGGATCGGGCTGGTGACGGCGCGCGAGCTGGCGCGCATGGGCGCGACGGTGGTGCTGGTGGCGCGCAGCCGCGAGCGGGGCGAGGCGGCGCGCGAGGCGATCGCCGCCCAGACCGGCAGCAGGGGCGTCGAGCTGGTCCTCGCCGACTTCGCCTCGCTGGCCTCGGTGCGGGCCGGGGCCGAGGCGGTGCTGGCCCGCCACGGGCGGCTGGACGTGCTGGTGAACAACGCCGGCGTGTATGTGGGCGACCGCAGGCTCAGCGCCGACGGCTTCGAGCTGACCTTCGCGGTCAACCACCTGGCGCCGTTCCTGCTGACCGAGCTGCTGCTCGGCGCCTTGCGGGCCGCCCCGGCGGGGCGCGTGGTCACCGTCTCGTCGGGGGCCCACTTCGGCGGGCGCGGGCGCTTCGACGACGTGCGCGCCGAGCGGGGCTACAGCGGCTTCCAGGCCTACGCCGAGTCGAAGCTGGCCAATGTGCTCTTCACCTACGAGCTGGCCCGCCGCCTCGAGGGCAGCGGGGTGACGGCCAACTGCCTGCACCCCGGCGCCGTGCGCACGGGCTTCGCCGGCGACGCGAAGGGCCTCTTCGCCCTGGCCTTCAACCTCGCCAAGCCCTTCATGCTCACGCCCGAGCAGGGCGCGCAGACCCCGATCTACCTGGCGGCCTCGCCCGAGGTCGAGGGGGTGAGCGGCACGTACTTCTTCGAGCGGCGCCCGCGCAAGAGCTCGCCCAGTTCGTACGACCAGGGGCTCCAGGCGCGCCTCTGGGACCTCAGCGAGGAGCTGACGGGGGTGGGCGAGCCTGCGGCCGTCTGAGATAGGTGCCGCAGGGGCGTCCCCTGCCACCCCCTTCTTTTGTAGGAGGGCCGCCGCCGGCCCTCCCACGCCCTCCCGCGCGGGGGGCGCTGCCCGTCAAAGGCTTTCACTTGACAATATGGAGGTGGA
>DAOLDO010000314.1:0-7228 GCA_035327325.1 Chloroflexaceae bacterium
GCAGTTTTGTACCGGGAGGCGGGGCCCGGGGCGGGGGGGGGGGCGCTGGCCGGGGGGGCGGCGGGGGCCGCCGGGGGGGGGGGGGGGGGGGGGGGGGGGCACATCGCGGGCGGTGTCGAGGGGCTCGACCGGGCGTGCGAGCAGCCAGGCGGCCGTCTCGCGGCTGAGCTCGGCGGCGGAGGCCCAGTGGGCCTCCTCGCCGGCGGCGGCCAGGAGGCGCTCGCGGGCCCGGGCCGCGCGCGAGGCCGTGTCGGCAGCGCCGGCGGCGGCGGCGTGGCTCATCTGGCGTACCTGCTTGCCGAGGGCTGAGAGGTCGAGGCCCATATGCTGCTCCAAGTGGCCGGCGGCGTGGCCCAAGGATAGTACAGATGTTTCGCGGTGTCAACGGGGGCCATATGTGGTATGATGGCGCCTGCCCGCCCCGAGCGGTGGCGCGAGACGACGATGACTCAGCTGCGCACCTACCAGGACGCCCTGGACTACATCTACAGCTTCATTGACCCGGCCCGCAAGGCCGCACGGTCCTCTGAGGCGGCAGCCCACAACCTCGACCGCATGCGCGCGCTTCTGGCGGCGGTCGGCGACCCCCAGGCCGCCCTGCCGAGCGTGGTGATCGCCGGCACGAAGGGCAAGGGCAGCACGGCGGCCATGGTCGAGGCGATCGCGCGGGCCGCTGGCCTGCGGACCGGCCTCTTCACGTCGCCCCACCTGAACTCGTACCGCGAGCGGCTCCAGATTGACCGCGAGCTGATCAGCCAGAGCGACCTGATCGCGCTCACGGCCCAGCTGCGCCCCACGATTGACGCCTTCGACCCGGCGCCCCACGGCCCGCCCACGACCTTCGACGTGGGCCTGCTGCTGGCCCTGCGCCACTTTGCCGCCCGCGGCGTCGAGCTGGCGGTGCTCGAGATCGGCATGGGCGGGCGCTTCGATACGGTCAATGTGGTCACGCCCCTGGTGACGGCGATCAGCTCGATCAGCTACGACCACACGGCCATCCTCGGCCCGAGCCTGGCCGAGATCGCCTGGAACAAGGCCGGCGTGATCAAGCCTGGCGTGCCCGTGGTCACCGTGCCCCAGCCACCCGAGGCCGCGCTCCCGGTCTTCGACGAGGCCGCGGCCCTTGGCGCGCCGCTCTGGCTGGCCGACCCCGCCGGGCTGCTGCCGGTGGAGGGGGGGGCGCCCCGACCCTACCCCGTCCCGCCGCGAACCAGCCTCATGGGCGCCTTCCAGGTGGAGAATGCGCGCCTGGCCCTGAGCGTGGCGCTGCTGCTGCGCGACCTCGGCCTGGCCCTGCCCGACCATGCCATGGCCGCCGGGCTGGCCGGGGTGCGCTGGCCCGGCCGCTTCGAGCTGGTGCGCGGCGCGCCGCCCGTGCTGATTGACGGGGCCCACAACGGCGACTCGGCCCAGAAACTGGCGGCCGCCATCGCCACCGACGTGGCCCACGAGCGCCTGGTGCTCATCCTCGGCACCTCGCGCGACAAGGACATCGGCGCCATGGCCGCCGCCCTGGTGCCCCACGCGGCGGCCGTGGTGCTCACCCGCTCGGGCCACCCCCGGGCCATGGACATTGACCGCATGGTGGCCGAGGTGGGCCAGCACCTGCGCGGCCCCCTGGTCGTCACCCCCGACGTGCGCAGCGCCCTTGACGCCGCCCGCGGCCTGTCCGGCCCGCGCGACCTGATCTGCGTCACCGGATCGCTCTTCGTGGTCGCCGCCGCCCGCGAGGCCCTGCGGCTGGCCGTCTCCGACTAGGCTCTGCCCCCTCAGGCGGCTGCGCTCGATTGGACCAAAGACCAAGGCCAGGCATCTGGCGCCGTGTGTGGCGGTGCCGTTCTCGTGCCCGCGGTCGGTCCTTGGTCTGCTATACTGTGCTCGTACACATGTGCTTGTCGGAGGCGCGCGATGCGCGGCTGGCTGCCTGTCGCCATGGGGCTGGTGCTCGCGGCGGCCCTGGTCCTGATCTCGGAGCGCGGCCAGCAGGCCCGCCTCGCGCCGGCCGGCGCCGTGGGCAGCCTGGCCGGCTACAGCGCGCCCGCCGGCACTCTCGACCCGATCGCCCCGCCCGACTCGCGCCCCGTCGTCGTGCCCACCCTGATGCCACCGCCCGCCGCGGGCTTCACCCCCGCGCCGCCCGGCCAGCGCCCCTACATCCCCATCCTGATGTACCACTACGTGCGCTACGTGGACCCGGGGGCCGACCCGGTCGGCTACAACCTCTCCGTCACCCCCGAGCAGCTGGCCGCCCAGCTCGGCTGGCTGCGGGCCGCGGGGTACGAGGCCGTGCGCATGGACGCCGTGGCGACCTGCGTGCGCGGCGAGGGCCCCTGCCCCGCCAGGGCCGTGGCCCTCACCTTCGACGACGGCTACGCCGACGCCTTCACCGCCGCCCTGCCCATCCTCCAGCAGCACGGCTACACCGCCACCTTCTATATCGTCAGCGGCTTCGTCGGCCAGCCCGGCTACATGGGCTGGGACGAGATCCGCGCCCTGCGCGACGCCGGGATGGAGATCGGCGCCCACAGCGTGACCCACCCCGACCTGACCAGCCTCGGCCTGGAGGATCTGCGCGCCCAGGTGGCCCACTCGGGCGCGACGATCGCCGCAGAGCTCGGCGCGCCCGTGCTCAGCTTCTGCTACCCCGCCGGCCGCTTCAACGACACGGTGGTCGCCGTCGCCGGCGAGTCCGGCTACACCTCGGCCACGACCACGATCAGCGAGGGGCCCCAGGACAACCCGCTCGCCCTGCCGCGCCTGCGCATCTCCGGCGGCCTCGCCCAGGAGGGCTTCCAGTGGATGGTGCAGGCGTACTTGCCGTAGGCGGCCCTCAGCTGCTCGCGCTGGTGTACGAGCGCAGGGCGAAGCGCCAGAAGCCCCTGCTGGCGAGCAGCAGGGCGGCCGCCATCAGCGGGGCCAGGCCGAGATAGAGGGGCTCGAGGGTGCCGAGCAGGGCCGCCGCGGGGAAGGTGGTCATAAAGGCGATCGGCACCACGAAGGTCAGCAGGATGCGCAGGGCCGTGCCGAAGGCGCTCACGGGGAAGCGCCCGGTCTCGTACACGGCCGTCAGCACCTCGGCGATGTTCTCGACGCGCACCAGCCAGAAGGCCGTGGTGGTGAGCAGCATCCAAAGGCTGTAGGCGATCACCAGGCCGCAGGCCATCAGCAAGGCGAAGGTGACCACGGCCTGCGCCGAGGGCAGCAGGCGCTGCAGCCAGAGGCCGTAGGCGATCAGGGCGAAGCCCACCAGGAAGTCGGGCACGGTCATCAGGTTGAGCTGGCGCAGCGAGGCCATGAACTGGCTGTCAACCGGCTTGAGCAGGACGAAGTCGAGGGTGCCCTTCTGGATGTACTCGACGATGCGGGTGATGTTGGGGCGCATCACCCCGTCAATCACGCCCTCGAAGATGCGGAACAGCCCCACCACCAGCAGGGCCTGGGGCAGGGTCCACCCCCCCAGGGTGCCGGTGAAGCGGAAGAAGACCAGGGTGCCGACGATGCCCCAGAGCAGCCAGAAGCTGCTCTGGAAGAGCGACACGACAAAGTCGGCCCGGTACTCCAGGGCCACCTGCAGGCTGTTGCGGGCGAACAGGCCGAAGAGGGCGAGGTAGCGCCTCATAGGTAGCGGGCAGCGCCGAGGGGAGAGCCTGGCTCTCCCCTCGGCTTAAGGCTTGCCGTTCTGGAACTGGGCGAACTGGGGCGCCAGCTCGCGGGGGAGGCGCCCGAGGATGTGGGTGCCCTCGCCCGCGTACTCCTCCTGCTCGATCACCCCGCGCTTATGCCAGAGGGAGACCAGATCGTTGCGCTGGTAGGGGATGAACGCCTCGAGGCTCACCATTGACGCGGCCAGGCCCTGCTCGATGCGGGCGCGCAGGGTGTCGAGGCCCCAGCCCTTGCGGGCCGAGACGGCCACGAAATCGCCGGGGAGCCCCATCTCGGCGACCAGGCCGCCCACAGCGTCGGGGCCGACGCCCTCCATCAGGTCAACCTTGTTGAGCACGGTCAGGGTGGGGCGCTTGCCGACGCCGAGCTCGGCCAGGGTGGCCTCGACGGTCTGGGCGTGCTCCTGGGCGTTGGGGTGGGTCAGGTCCACGACGTGGAGCAGCAGGTCGGCCTCGTCGATCTCCTCCAGGGTGGCGCGGAAGGCGGCCACGAGCTGGGTGGGCAGCTTCTGGATGAAGCCGACGGTGTCGGTGAGCAGGATGTCCTGGCCGCCGGGCAGGGCCACCTGGCGCGTGGTCGGGTCGAGGGTGGCGAAGAGCTGGTTGGCGGCGTAGACGTCGGCGCCGGTGAGGGCGTTGAGCAGGGTGGACTTGCCGGCGTTGGTGTAGCCGACCAGGGCCACCACGGGCACGCCGCTCTGGCGGCGGCGCTTGCGGTAGAGCTCGCGGTGGCGGTGCACGTCGGCGAGCTGCTCTTTCAGCCAGGCGATGCGCCGGTCGATCAGCCGGCGGTCGATCTCGAGCTGGGTCTCGCCGGGGCCGCGCAGGCCGACGACGCCGCCGGCCGAGGTGCCGCCGCCGGTGCCGGCCTGGCGCTCGAGGTGGGTCCACTGGCGGCGCAGGCGCGGCAGCAGGTACTGGTACTGGGCCAGCTCAACCTGGAGGCGGCCCTCGTGGGTGCGGGCGTGCTGGGCGAAGATGTCGAGGATCAGGGCGGTGCGGTCGAGCACGCCGACCTGGAGCTCCTCCTCGAGGTTGCGGGTCTGGCTGGGGCTCAGCTCGTCGTCGAAGATCACGAGGCCGGCGCCCGTCTGCTCGCGCAGGGCCGCGACCTCCTTCACCTTGCCGGGGCCGATGAAGAATTTCGGGAAGGGCTGGTCGAGGCGCTGGAACAGGCTGCCGGCGACCTCGAGGCCGGCGGTGTCGGCCAGCAGGGCCAGCTCGCTCAGCGAGTCCGCGGCGCTCCAGGGGCTTTTGAAGCTCTCGACCTCGGCGCCGACGAGGATGGCGCGGGTGCGAGGGGTCGCTGTCTCGTGCAGCCGCTTCCCGTCCTGGGTACGAAGCTCGTTGATAGTGGTCTCCTTTGACTGCGGGGGGCATCTGGGGGCGGCGACGGCCGCCCCACGCCCCTTGATTGTACCATCGCCCCCCGCGCGCTCACAAGCGACCAGAGACGGAGCAAGGCCCGTACCAGCGGGGCCCCTTCGGTGGAGGAAGGGGCCCAGGAGGTTGTGATTATTTTCCCATAGTGGCCGCGATGCTGTGCTACAGTGAGTGGGCCCCACGTCGGGCACAACGTTGCGCCCGACGCTGCGATGCCGCAGGAGAACGTCCATGAACAGCATTCTCTACGATTTGCAGGCCGCCGATTCCCACTGGCAGGAGCTCAAGCTCGAGGCCGAACACGAGCGCCTGGTCAAGGCCGCCCTGAAGCTCCGCCGGGATCAGGCCCCGCGCTCGCGCCTGGCCCGCTACCTCGATACCCTCACGCGCCGCGGCCACGATGGCGCCTCGCCCGACCCCCGCAAGAACTGAGCGGGCCAGCCCTCGCAGGCTCGCACGCAGGCCCCCGCCCTGGAGCGGGGGCCTGCCATTATGGGGCGGGGCGCTTGAACCGGCACGCCCCCGGTGTTATAGTTAGGCTAGGGGGCGGACAACTGGATCGGGAGCGCTGGGCTCCGACGCATCCGAAGACACTGGTGGAGGCGGTCACAGGCTGTTCGGCCGCCTCTATTTGCTGCGTCTTCCTCGCCACCGCCGCCAGGGATGCGAAAGAAGCCGCAATGAGTCTCACCACTATCGTGCTCTTTGGGGCGGGGATCGTGCTGCTGATCTGGGGCGCCGACCTGCTGGTGCGGGGCGCCGCCCACCTGGCGGCCCTGGCCGGGGTCTCGCCGCTCGTGATCGGGCTGACGGTGGTGGCGATCGGCACGAGCGCGCCGGAGCTGGCGGTCAGCCTGCGGGCCGGCCTGACGGGCCAGGCGGCCCTGACCGTGGGTAACGTGCTGGGCAGCAACATCGCCAACGTGCTGCTGATCCTGGGCCTGGCGGCCGTGGTGGCGCCGCTGCTGGTGGCCACGCGAGTGCTCCAGCGCGAGGTGCCGATGATGATCGGGGTCTCGGCGCTGCTCTGGGCGCTTGCGGCCGACGGCAGCCTCGGGCGCTTCGACGGCGCCCTGCTGGTGGGACTGCTGGGCGTATTCCTCGTCACGACCGTGAGCATGGAGCGCCGCAGCGGGGCCGAGGCGCCGGAGCGGGCCGAGGCGGCCGAGCGCACCTGGTGGGGCGTGCTGCGCAACGTGGGCCTGGTGCTTGGCGGGCTGATCCTGCTCGTCGCCGGGGCCCAGTGGCTGGTGGACGGCGCCGTGGCCTTCGCCAGGGCCCTTGGCGTGAGCGAGCTGATCATCGGGCTGACCGTGGTCGCCATCGGCACCTCGCTGCCCGAAATTGCCACCTCGGTGCTGGCGAGCATGCGCGGCGAGCGCGAGATCGCCGTGGGCAACGTGGTGGGGAGCAACATCCTCAACATCCTGATGGTGCTCGGCCTGACGGCCCTGATTACGCCGGGGCCGCTGCTGGTGCCGGCGGCCGCACTGGAGTTCGATCTGCCCGTGGTGCTGGCGACGGCCGTCGCCTGCCTGCCGATCTTCTTCAACGGGCGCATGATCGCTCGCTGGGAGGGGGCCCTGTTCCTCGGCTACTACGCGGCCTACACCCTGGCCCTGGTGCTCGAGGCGACCGGCTCGCCGGGGCTGCGGATCTTCAGCATCGCGATGCTGCTCTTCGTCATCCCGCTGACCCTGATCACGCTGTTCGTGCTCACGGTGCTCAACGTGCGCCGCGAGCGGCGCGCTGCGCGCTGAGCCCGCCGCCTGTCCCGCCCCGTTCTCGGCCGATTGGCCCTTGAGTCGGCGGCCCGCCGGTCGTACGATGCCACGGGGGACCGGACTCTGTACAGAGGAGGGCTGATGGGACCACACCGACTCACGGTGGCCGCGGCGGCCGCGGCGCTGCCCGCCCAGAGCGCCGAGCAGCTGCGCTACGTCACGCTGCTGCAGCGCGGGACGCTTGCGGTCGAGCTGTACGCGCCGCAGGGCGAGGACCGCCAGACGCCGCACACCCAGGACGAGCTCTACGTGGTGATCGCCGGGCACGGCGAGTTCATCAACGGCCCCGAGCGCCACCCTTTCGAGGAGGGCGACGGGTTGTTCGTGCCGGCCGGGGGCGAGGACCGCTTCGTGAACTTCAGCGACGACTTCCAGACCTGGGGGGTCTTCTACGGCCCC
>DAOLDO010000315.1:0-7226 GCA_035327325.1 Chloroflexaceae bacterium
CGCGGGGGCCGCGGTGACGGTCAACTACCGCGGCAACAGCGCCGCCGCCGAGGAGACGGCCGCGGCGATCGTGGCGGCCGGGGGCGAGGCGACGGCGGCGCGGGCCGACGTGGGCGACGCCGACCAGGTGGAGGCCATGGTCAAGGCGGCCATCGCCAGGCACGGCCGGCTCGACATCCTGGTCAACAACGCCGGGATCACCCGCGACACCCTGCTGCTGCGCATGAAGGACGAGGACTTCGACCAGGTGCTGGCCACCAACCTGCGCGGGGTCTTCCTGTGCACCAGGGCGGTGCTCAGGCAGATGAGCAAGCAGCGGGCGGGGCGGATCGTCAACATCACCTCGGTGATCGGGCTGATCGGCAACGCGGGGCAGGCCAACTACGCGGCCGCGAAGGCGGGCGTGATCGGCTTCACCAGGGCCACCGCCCGCGAGATCGCGGCGCGCAACGTCACGGTCAACGCCGTGGCCCCCGGCTTCATCGAGACCGAGATGACCGACGTGCTCGGCGAGGAGACGCGCCGGGCCATCCTGGAGAGCATCCCCCTCGGGCGGCTCGGCCAGCCCGAGGAGGTGGCCCGGCTGGTGACCTTTCTGGCCTCGGACGCGGCAGCGTATATTACCGGGCAGACCTTCAGCGTTGACGGCGGGATGGTGATGCAGTAGCCGGTCGCGGCGCGCGGCGTCCCAGCCGCCGGCGGGGGGCCAAGCCTGGTGTCTCAGAAGGAGCGGGGCGATCCCATGCTGAACAAAGTCCTCGTCGCGAACAGGGGCGAGATCGCCGTCCGGATCGTGCGCGCGTGCCAGGAGCTGGGGGTCAAGAGCGTGGTGGCCTACAGCGAGGCCGACCGCGACTCGCTGGCCGTGCGCCTGGCCGACGAGGCGGTCTGCATCGGGCCACCGCCGCCGGCCAAGTCGTACCTGAACCCGCCAGCCCTGATCAGCGCGGCCCTGATCACGGGGTGCGACAGCATTCACCCCGGCTACGGCTTCCTCTCGGAGAACCCCTACTTCGCCGAGATCTGCGACGACTGCAAGCTGACCTTCATCGGCCCGAACGCCGAGACCATGCGGCTCATGGGCGACAAGGCGATCGGCCGGCAGACCATGCGCGCCGCCGGCGTGCCGACGGTGCCCGGCTCGGAGGGCGAGCTGCGGAGCGTCGAGGAGGCGGTGGACCTGGCGCGGAGCATCGGCTACCCGGTGCTGCTCAAGCCCTCGGCGGGGGGCGGCGGGCGGGGCATGCGCGTCGCCTACGACGAGAGCGACCTGGTGCGGGCCTACCCGACGGCGCGGGCCGAGGCCGAGGCGGCCTTCGGGCGGGGCGACCTGCTGCTCGAGAAGTACCTGGTCAAGGTGCGCCACGTCGAGATCCAGGTCCTGGCCGACAGCCACGGCCACGCCATCCACCTGGGCGAGCGCGACTGCTCGGCCCAGCGGCGCCACCAGAAGATCATCGAGGAGGCGCCCTCGGCGATCGTCAGCCCCGAGGTGCGCGAGCGCATGGGCCGCGACGCCCTGGACGGCATCAGGTCGATCGGCTACGTCAACGCCGGCACCCTCGAGTTCCTGATGGACCAGGACGGCAACTACTACTTCATCGAGATGAACACGCGCATCCAGGTCGAGCATCCCGTGACCGAGCAGGTGACGGGGGTGGACCTGGTGCGCTGGCAGCTGATGATCGCCGCCGGCGAGCGCTTGACGCTCCAGCAGAAAGATATTAGAATAGCGCGGCACGCGGTCGAGTGCCGGATCAACGCGGAGGATCCCGAGCGCGACTTCCTCCCGGCGGGGGGTGAGGTGGAGTTCTACCTGCCGCCCGGCGGGCCCGGCGTGCGAGTCGACTCGCACCTGTACTCGGGGTACACCCCGCCGCAGAGCTACGACTCGCTCCTCGGCAAGATCATCACCTGGGGCGAGACGCGGGACGACGCGCTCAACCGCATGCGCCGCGCCCTGCACGAGTGCATCATCACGGGGGTCAAGACGACCATCCCGTTCCAGCTGGCCCTGATTGACGACCCGGAGTTTCGCGCCGCCCGACACCACACGGGCTACGTCGCCGAGTTCCAGCGCCGCTGGAAGGAGGAGCGGGACGCCACCCCCGTCTGAGGCCCTGGCGTGGCCCTTGCAAGCAGAGCGGTGCGCCCGCCGGCGCCCGACCCGCGCCAACTCATCAGGACTCGACACCCGTCGTTGAAGCGCTGTTTAACAATCGGCACCGGCACACTCGGGCGCAGAGGGGCCCGCCGGCCTGGCCACGCCCCAGGGGCGCGCCAGCCCAGAGCCAGGGAGGTTTCCCGTGGGTAGTCTGCGTCACCGAGTGCGCATCGCAGCCCTGCAGATCCTGTTTGAGGTGGACGCCACCGACCACCCGATCGACGTGGTCTACGAGCGGCGCCGCGCCGACGAGCAGCTCGCCTCAGACGGCGAGCGCTTTCTGCATCGCCTGGTCTTCGGCGTCTGGGAGCACCGGTCCTACCTGGACCGGATCGTCGAGGAGGCCGCGCCAAACTGGCCGATCACCCAGATGCCGGGGGTGGACAAGGCCATCCTGCGCATCGCGATCTTCGAGCTGCTGATTGACGACCTCGAGAAGACCCCGGTCAAGGCGGTGATCAACGAGGCCGTGGAGCTCGCCAAGCAGTTCGGGAGCGACAACTCAAGCCGCTTCGTCAATGGAGTCCTCGGCACCGTCGTGAGCCGCTACCGCCCTGGCAACGACGACCTGTGACAGCTAGTCCGCAGCACTTGCAGGAAAGGGAACTACGCGCATGGCTTCGCCTGAGGTTGAGGAGCGTCTCAAGAAGATTATCGCCGAGCAGCTCGGCGTGGACGAGACCCAGATCGTCCCCGGCGCCCATTTCTCCAAGGATCTGAACGCCGACTCCCTCGACCTGGTCGAGCTGATCATGTCGATCGAGGAGGAGTTCGGGATCGAGATCAGCGACGAGGACGCCGAGAAGATCGAGACCGTTGACGACGCCCTCAAGTACCTCGACGCCCACCCCAGCGCCGAGGAGTAGTTCCGCCTCCGGCGGACTCGCGAAAAGGAGGAGCAGTGCGCTCCTCCTTTTGTTATGTCTAGATCAGAGCGAAGGCCGCCAGCATGAGGCCGGCGCTCGCCACGAGCAGCCCGATGCTCCAGAAGGCCACCCCCTCCCAGGCAGCCTGGTCGGCCCAGGCCCCGCCGGCCACGCGCGCGGCCAGCCAGAGGCCGATCGGGGCGGCGGCGAGGGGCGCGAGGGCCGCCGGCCACGGCAGCCCCGCCAGGGCGGCCAGGGGCAGGGCGAGGTAGGCCAGGGCCAGGGCGCCGACGAAGAGCCTGGCGGCCCAGGGCACGCCCAGCAGCACCACCAGGGTGCGCTTGCCCACCGCCGCGTCGCCCGCCGCGTCGGGCACGTTCACCGCCACCAGCATAGCGAACTGGAAGAGGCACAGGGGCGCCGCCGCCAGCAGCGCCAGGGGGCCGACGGCGCCCGCCTGGAGCTGGTAGCCGACCAGGGCGGTCAGGCCAGGCACGAGGAGGGCGCCCGTCACCTCGCCGAGGCCGCGCCGGTGCAGGAAGAGGGGCGGGCCGCTGTAGACCCAGGCCAGGGCGATCGCGAAGAGCAGCAGGGCGAGGCTGGCCCACGGGGCGGGCGCCGCCGTCGCTGTGGCCGCGGCCAGGGCCAGGGCCAGGGCGCCGCAGCCCCGGGCCGCCCAGAGGGCCGCCGCCGGCGGGAGCCGGCCGTCCACCAGCACGCGGCTGCCGCCGGACCAGCGGGTCGGCGTGCTGTTGGCCACGTCGGCCGCCAGGTCGTAGAAGTCGTTGCTGTAGTGGTTCATCAGCTGGGCGGCGGCCACGGTGAGCAGGCCGGCGGCCGCCACGCCCCAGCCGGCGGGCGCGCCGGCGTGGTGGGCCGCCGCCAGGCCGAGCCCGTAGAAGATCGCAGGCCCCGCCAGGTGCAGGGGGCGCCCGAGGGCGGCGAAGTCGGCCGCCCGCGCCAGCAGGCCGCCGGCGGTCACGCGACGCCCCTGGCCAGGGCGTAGATGCTGAGCACGGCGAACTCGGCGTAGAACAGGGCCCAGAGGAACATGTAGAACGAGCTGACCGAG
Organism: Chloroflexaceae bacterium; assembly: GCA_035327325.1. Lineage (GTDB taxonomy): Bacteria > Chloroflexota > Chloroflexia > Chloroflexales > Chloroflexaceae > CAIWXH01. The sequence goes on from DAOLDO010000315.1 coordinate 4,103, forward strand.
CGCTGGCGGGCCAGGTCAACCCTGGCGCTGGCGACCCAGAAGGCGGCCACGATCAGGCCGTGGCTGACCAGCAGGAAGAGGGCGTCGCGGCCGGGCAGGCCGGCGAGGGCCAGGCCGATCGGCAGGGCGTAGCAGGCGGTCAGCACGGCCCGCCCGAGGTCCAGGGCCCGCTGCGGGCCCAGGCGCGTCGTGAAGGTCTCGATGCGGTAGAGCCGGTCGCCCGCGCTGTCGGGCAGGTCCTTGTAGATCGCGATCACCAGGCCGAAGCCGAAGAAGAACAGGCCGAGGACGGCCAGGGTGGCGGCGGGCAGGTCGCCGCCGAGGCGGCTGCCGTAGTGGAGGCCGAGGCCCACGTTGGCGATCACGCCGCGGGCGGCGGCGATGCTGAGGGCTGCGGCCACGGGCCAGCGCTTGAGGCGCATGGGCGGCAGCGAGTAGGCGGTGCCGATCAGCATGATCAGGGCGACGGTCAGCAGCAGGTACGGCCCCGAGATGGCCGCCAGGGTCACGGCTGTGACGGCGGCCCCGGCCACCAGCAGCCGCCCGTCGCGGGGGCTGAGCTCGCCCGCGGCGACGGGCAGCCAGGGCTTATTGACCAGGTCGATCGGCACGTCGGTGAGCTGGTTGAGGCCGACGACGTAGAGGTTGAGGGCCAGACAGGCCGCGAGGGTCATGGCCGCGAGGGCGGCGGCCTCGGGCGCGAAGGCCCGGCGCTCGGCGACGATCAGGAGGATGGTCACCACCTGCACCGTGGTGGCGATCACCGTGTGGGGCCGGGCGAAGCCGACCAGGGTCCGCAAGGCGCGCATGCACTCCCCTTCCCGCTAAAGGTACGCGCCGAAGGATGCAACCTGCGTGCCGCCCATCATACCATGGCGACCAAAGACCAAAGACCAAAGCCGGGCAGCTGGCGCGGTTGGTCCTTGGTCCTTGGTCTTTGGTCCTGATCGACAGCGGACGTTCGGTTGGCGCCGCTATCTCCCGGGCACGCGCGGCGGGCGGCGCTGGAGGATGGGGGCCTTGTAGCTGGGCTGCTGGGCGGGGCGCTGCGGGGGCGGGCCCTTGCGGACCTGGGAAGGCTTCTGCTTCTTCGCCATACGGGGCTCCTCTTCTGTGGGCGGCCCGTGGGGGCCGCGGTCCGTGGTCGCGACAGCAGGGCTGACTTGCGCGCGGGCCCACGACGACAGAAAGGCCGCGGGCGACTACTCGCCCACGGCCTGAGGTATCGGTATGGCGCGAGGAACGCTACGACACCTCCGCTGCGGGCGTGCTGCGGGCCGGCACCCGGGCGCCAAGGGCGCGGGGGCGGCGGACCGGCAGCTTGTCGCGCAGGTTCAGCATCGGGATAGGGGTCCTCGTCTCTGCTCTCGTCGCGTGCAGCGTAGCACGGGGCGCGGCAGTTCGCCCTCCGCCGTAAGGCGGATTCCTCCGTAGGATGCCGCAGCGGCTCCTGGGGCGCGGCAGCCGAGGCCCGGGTGGTGGTCGAGGCAGTGCGGCACTTCCTCGCGGCTGGGGGCGCGCCCGCACACGCCGCGGGCCGGGCGACGGCGGGCGCGTAGGTGGACCGAGGGTCAGAGCAGACCGAGGTCGCGGGCGCGGGCGAGGGCCTGGGTGCGGCTGTGGACGCCGAGCTTGCCGAGGATGTTGTTGACGTGCTTCTTGACGGTGCCGACGCTGAGGATGAGCGCATCGGCGACACCCTGGTTGGAGGCTCCGGCGGCGATCAGGCGCAGCACCTCGAGCTCGCGCGCGGTGAGGGGCTCGACCAGGGCCGACTGGTCGGGCGACCCATCTGGCGCGGCGGGCACGGCGCCGGGGAAGGCGCCCAGGAGCGCGGCGCAGTAGGCGGGCTCGATGCCGCGGGCGCGAGCCAGGCGCAGCAGCGTCGCCATCGGCGGGCCCTCGTCGGCGAAGACGCGCACGTACCCCTCGGGGGCCGCCTGGGCGAGGGCCCGGCCCAGAGAGGTCAGCGCCGCCTCGCCATCGCCCCGGGCGTGGTGGCAAAGGGCCTGGAGGCAGCGCGCCCAGATCAGGAAGTAGCCGAACGCGCCGGCCTCGGCGTCGGCCTCGAGCCGGGCCAGGGAGGCGTGGGCGGCATCCCAGCGGCCCTGGGCCATCTGCAGGCGCGCCAGGGCGAAGCGGTCGTAGTCGAAGGGCGTCATGGGGCCCTGGCCGGCGTTATCCGGGGGCCGATAGCCCGCGGCCCAGGCGGCGGCCGTGGCGATGTCGCCGCGTGCCAGGGCCAGCAATACCCGGTAGCCCTCCAGCTCGCGGGGGTGGGCCGGCCAGATATGGGGCGCCTGCAGCTCGGCCAGAGCCTGGTCGAGCAGGGCCTGGGCGCCGTCGAGGTCGCCGCGGGACTGGCGGACCTGGGCCAGGTAGAAGTGCGCGATGATGCGGTAGCCGCGCCCGGCGAACTGGTCGCAGAGCTCGACGCAGCGGCTCAGGCAGCGCTCGGCCTCGTCGAGACGGTTGCGCTCGCGTAGGATGCCGCCGGCCTCGAGCAGCGAGCGGGCGGTGGCGGTCGAGGGGAACAGCCGATCGCCCCGCGTGGCCAGCCGCTCGGCCTCGCGGGCCAGGGCCAGGGCCGCGTCGAGCCGGCCCTGCATGCGCCGCGTGCTGGCGAGGACGACGAGCAGCCCGATGCGGTTGACGAGCATGTGCAGGGCGGGCTCGGGGCGCTGGAGCGCGCGCTCGAGGGCCTCGCTCGCCGCGACGAGGCGCCCGCCGCGATAGTGGGCAATGCCGTAGAAGACGGTGACCACGCCATAGGCCGGGTAGGACGGGGGGAGCACGGCGAGGGCCTGGCGGCCCAGCTCGGCCGCGCGGGGGTCGTCGAGGTAGCCGTAGAGGATCGAGCGGGCCGCCGCGAGCTCGGCGCGCAGCAGCTCGGCGTCGGCCCCGGCGTAGCCGGCGAGGGCCCGCTCCATCAGCCCGATGGAGGGGGCGGCGGCGGCGAACTCGGCGCGGCCGAAGGCGCCCCAGATCAGGGCCAGGCAGAGGCGCGGGCGGGCGGCGGCCAGCTCGCCGGGCAGCGCGCGAAGCCAGTCGTTGACGGTGCTGCTCTGGCCGAGCATCGTCAGCTCCAGGGCCGCCGACTCGATCAGGTCGGCCGCGCGCTGGA
>DAOLDO010000316.1:0-7222 GCA_035327325.1 Chloroflexaceae bacterium
CCTCGACCCCGTCGAGCCCCGCCTCGACCATGGCCTCCAGGTCGGCGTCGCCGGCGGGGACCGCGTAGATCCCCTTGCTGCGCCCCGGGTGGGCCAGCACCGCGACGGCCCCCAGCCCGTGGGCCACGGCGGCCACCTCGTCCACGCCGACGGGCCTGTAGGCCCCGCGCAGCTCGGTCAGCAGGAAGCGCATGCCCGCCTCCTCGTCGCCCTCGCCCGGCACGCGCCCCGGCAGCCGGTTCTGGCGGGCCAGGGCCGTCGCCACGTCGGCCACGTTCTGGGCGCGCCCGAGCGCGTCCAGCCCCTCCAGCCGGAAGCCCCGGGCGGGCAGCTCGACGCTCAGGCGGCGGGCGTCCTCGGCGTTGCGCTCAAATACCGCCGCGCACAGGGCGACCAGCTCGGGCGCCTCGGGGTCGGCCCCGTAGACCAGGGTGTGCCAGAGCTTGCCTCCGAAGGCGCTGTCCAGCTCGACCCCGCTCACCACGCGCACGCCGTGGCGCCGCCCCGCCTCCCGCAGGGCCCGCACGCTGGCCGTCGTGTTGTGGTCGGCGGCGGCGATGGCGGTCAGGCCCCGGGCCGCGGCGGCGGCGGCGAGGGCCTCCGGCTCCCAGCTGGCGTGGTGCGGCGTCGCCACCGTGTGGATGTGCAGGTCAACCATGGTCACTCCAGGGCGGGCGCCTCGGCCGAGGGCCGGGGGTGGGCGCGGCGGCGGCCCTCGGCCCGCAGGTTGACCCAGTTGCCGAGCAGCATCAGGGCGGCGCCGGCCAGCACCAGCGGCGCGAGGGGCTCGCCGTAGAAGAGGGCGCCCACCACGGCGATCAGGGGCAGGCGCAGGAAGTCGAGGGGCACCACCACCGTCGCGTCGGCCAGGGCCAGGGCCCGCGCCATGCAGTAGTGGGCGCTCAGGGCCGTCAGCCCCACCACCACCAGCCAGGGCCAAAGCTCGGCCGCGGGCCAGCGCCAGCTCGGGAGCGAGGGGATGAGCCCGAGGGGCAGCTGGATCACCGTCATAAAGAACAGGATGGTCAGTGGCGCGTCGGCCAGGGCCAGCCGCCGCGTCAGCGTATGCGAGAGCGCGTAGCCGACGGCGCCCGCCAGCACGGCCAGGGCGGCCGGGTGCACGCTCTGGAGCCCGGGGCGCAGGATCAGCAGCAGCCCGGCGACGCCGAGGGCGATCGCCGCCAGCCGCGGCCCGGTCAGGCGCTCGCGCAGCAGCAGCGCCGCCCAGATGGCCGTCCAGATCGGCGTGGTGAACTCGATCGCGAACACCTCGGCCAGGGGGATGTAGCCGAGCCCGAGGAACCAGCCGAACTGCCCGCCGAAGTGGGCCAGGTTGCGCACGAGGTGGAGCCCGAGGCGCGCCGTGCGGGCCAGGCGCCAGCCCGCCCGCCACAGCAGCAGGCCGATCACGGCCAGGCCGACCAGGCTGCGGAAGAACAGGATCTGGAAGGTGCTCAGCTCGCCCGCAAGCTCGCGCCCGCCCACGGCCATGGCCATAAACGAGAGCAGGGCGCCCGCCATCCAGGCGGCGGCCGTGGCGACGGGCCCGGCGCCGGGCGCTGGGGGGCGGCGCTCGTCGCTCATCCCTGCTCCATGCTGATCGGGTGCCCCGCGTCGCGCCACGCCTGGAAGCCCCCCTCGAGGGCGATCACCTTGGGGTAGCCCAGCTCCATGAAGATCTGCGCGCCGCGCTGGCCCGAGTCGGGGCGCGTGGCGTCGCCGTAGGCGATGATCACCGCGCCCGCCGGCAGCTCGTTCAGCCGCGCCTCCAGCTCGCGCGAGGTGATCGTCAGGGCGCCCGGGATGTGGCCGGCGCCGTAGTCGCTGCCCGCCCGCACGTCCACGAAGACGGCCGTGCCCGCGTCGAAGTGGCGCCTGGCCTCGGCCAGGCCGATCTGCTCGACGGGCGGTCCGTCGGGGTTGAGGCCGCCGTGGGTCTCGGCGGGCGCGTCGGCAGGGGGCGCGAGGGTGGGCACGGGCGGCGCGGGGGCCTGGGCGGCGGGGGCCTGGGCGACGGGCGGGCGCATGGTCAGCAGGGCGGCGACCAGCCCCGCGATGAGCAGCATGCCCCCGAGCAGGGCGGGGAAGAACCAGCGCGGTGGCCCCTGCGGGCCCGGGTCTTGGTCGGGCTGTGTGGTCATATGATCGTCAGTGCCTTCGGTGGAGGGTCTGAGGGGCGGGGCGGGAGGCGCCCCGCCGGGGCGTCTTTACGCTGCTATTCTACCACGGGCGCTATGCTATACTCACCCCAGCGCCTGCCAGGAGAACCCTATGCCGCCCGTCGAGGTCGCCCGCGACGTCTTCCTCGTCACGCTGCCCCTGCCCTTCGCCCTGAACAGCGTCAACTGCTACCTGCTGCGCGACCCCGACGGCTGGACGGTGCTCGACGCCGGCCTGCACACCGCGGCCGGCGAGGCCGCGTGGCGCTCCGCCCTGGCCGAGCTCGGCGTGGCGCCCCGCGCGATCCGCCAGATCGTGCTCACCCACCACCACCCCGACCACTACGGCATGGCCGGCTGGCTGCAGGAGCTCAGCGGCGCGCCGGTGCTGCTGGCCCCCCGCGAGATCGAGCAGGCCCGCGCCACCTGGGGCCTCCCCCCGGGCGAGGGCGACCCCATGCTGCCCCACTTCCGCGCCCACGGCACGCCGGCCGCGGTCGCCGCGGGCATGGCCGTCGAGGTGGCCAGGCTGCGCGAGGCCACCCGCCCCCACCCCGAGCCCACGCCCCTGGCCGCGGGCGCCGTCGTCCCGATGGGCGGGCGCGGCTTCACCGCCATCCACGCGCCCGGCCACAGCGACGGCCAGCTGCTCTTCTACGACCCGGAGGACCGGCTGCTGCTCTGCGGCGACCACGTGCTCGTCAAGATCACGCCCCACATCGGCCTGTGGCCCACCAGCGAGCCCGACCCCCTGGGCCGCTTCCTGGCCTCCCTGGCCGACCTGGTCGCTCTGGACGTGCGGCTGGCCCTGCCAGGCCACAGGGCCCCGATCACCGCCTGGGCCGCGCGCATCGCCGAGCTGCGCCACCACCACGACCTGCGTCTGGCGGCCATGGCCGCCGCCGTCGCCGGCTTCGGCGAGGCGAGCGCCTTCGAGGTCGCGAGGGCTGTCTTCCCCTTCGAGCGCTTCACGCCCCACGAGCAGCGCTTCGCCGTCGCCGAGACCATCGCCCACCTCGAGCGCCTGGCCTTTGCCGGCGCCCTGGCGCGGGTCGAAGGCGAGGTGGCGCGCTACCGATCTACAGGCCGCTGAGGAGCTGGCCCGCCCTCACGGCCTGCCGGAGCGCACCGGGCGCGCTACAACATCGTCGAAGGTGATCACCATGTCGCGCTGGCCCGTCACCGTGCCCGCCAGCAGGCCGATGTCGCCCGAGCTGTACGTGGGATCGCGGTGCTCGCCGACCTGTGTCCCGTTGATCGTGAGCGTGAAGCGATCGCCCTCGGCGACGACACGCAGCGTATTGCCCGAGCCGTCGGTGCGAATGGCCTCGTGCACTGTCCAGGGGACAAGGATCTTCCAGGTCCCCCCCTCATTGAGCATGAAGGCGAAGCCGCCTCTGTCGGTGACCATAAGGGCGTAGAAGTGCTGGCTGTCGGTGGCTCGCAGGATCAGGCCGTAGATGCCCCCCGGGTCGCCCCGCACCCTGCGCGCCTGCACCTCGAGGTCCGCATCCCTCAGGTTGATGCCGGCCAGCCCCCAGGAGGAGTAGTCCTCAACGTAGGTCGCGATCTGATAGACGTCCTCCCCATAGCTTGTGCGCGCTGCGGCCGACGTGATGCGCGACCAGCCGCTGGTGGCGTCGCCGAAGTCGTCGGCGTAAAGGATCGCGCTCGTCGGGTCGGCCGGGGTGACCGTCGGCCCGGTGGCGAGCGGCGCGGGCGCGGTGGGGGTGGGCGCTGGAGGCACCGTGGGCGCCGCGCGCGGGACGCGCTCCTCGGGGATAGGCCACTGGGGGCACGTCACCTGGTAGGGCCGCCCCGCCATGAAACGCGCCCACTCGGCCCGCGTGAGGTTGCGGCCGGCCATCGCGCAGGCCTGCTCCTGCCAGGCCGCCAGGCGGCTCGAGAGGTCCCACACGAAGGCCCGGGTGTCGCGCCCGACCGAGACCAGCCGGCCATCGGGGGTGAACGCCACATCGCTGACCCAGTTGCCGTGGCCGCGCAGCAGGTGGACCAGGTCGCCGCTGTGGGTGTCCCAGACCCTGACGATCTCGTCGGCGCCGCCCGAGGCGAGCAGCTGGCCGTCGGCGCTGAACGCAATGCTGAAGACGCTGTCGTTATTCCCCGCCAGCGGCGGCAGGGCGAGGGTGCGGCGCTGCACATCCCAGAGCCTGATCGTCGTGTCGCGGCTCGACGTCGCCAGCAGGCGCCCATCGGGGCTGAAGGTGAGGTCGAAGACATCCTGGCCGTGCCCGCTCCAGGGCGGAGCGATCTGCTCGCCCGTGGCGAGATCCCAGAGGGCGATCGAGCCGTCGGTCGCGCCGGAGGCCAGCGTCCGCCCATCTGGGCTGAAGGCCACGGCCGTCACCGAGCCCGCGTGGCCCACGAGCTTCTGCGTAAGCGTGATCGGCGCGGTCGCGGCGCGACTCCAGACCAGCACCTCGCCCATGTCGCAGTTTTGCAGGCCCCGCATGACGGCGCAGCCCCCGGCGGCCACCTTCGCGCTGTCGGGGCTGAAGGCGAGCTTGCCGACCCAGGTGGTCTGATCGCTCAGGGATGCCAGTGGGGCTCCGTCCGGCAGGGTGTAGATCGCCACCGCCGACCCGATGCTCGCGGCGATCAGCTGTCCGTCCGGGCTGTAGGCGAGGTCGCGCACCCAGTCGTTCGCCTGGATGGGCGTCGCGACCCTGGTGCCGTCGGGCTCCCACCGGCTGATCGTGGCGTCGAGGCCGCCGGTGGCGATGGTCCCCCCGTCGGGGCTGACGGCGACGCTGGCGACGTGAGCCCTGTGGCCCGAGCTTTGCTCGTCTAGCTGGGCGTGTGTCGCCCCGTCCCATACCTTCAGGCGCCCGTCGAACCCAATTGAGATGAGCCGTCGTCCGTCGTGCTGAAAGGCGAGCCCCTGCACGAAGCTGGTGTGGGCCTGGACGGGGCCTGCGACCAGACGCCCTGTCGCCAGATCCCAGAAGCGCAGGCTTCCATCCTGGCTGCCGGTGACCAGGTGCTCCCGGGTCGGGTCAACCGCCAGAGCCGTGACGAAAGGGCCCTCGTAGGTGATCGGGTCGCGGGCGCGCAGGAAGGTGTCGAGCGAGTGAAACGCGACCTCGCCCCTTGTGCAGCCCGTCGTCTGGTCGAGCACGGCGCAGCTGCCGGTGGCGATAGTGTCGCCATCGGGCAGCAGGGCCAGGCTGGTGAGGGTGCCCGGGTTGCCGGTGTACAGCTGCTCGCAGGCCCCGCCGTCGGCGCGCCCGCAGATTAGCACCGGGTCGAACTGCCCGCCGAGGATCAGCTGCTCGCCATCGGCGCTGAAGCTCATCAGCGAGATTACGCCCGCGTAGATCGCGGGCCAGTGGGCCACGATCTGCCTGGTGTCCGTGTCCCAGAAGTAGACGTCGCTCTGGTCGCAGAACTTGGTCTGCCAGTTGATCCGGCTACAGTGGGCCGAGGCGAGGATCGGCTCATCGGGGTGGTGGGCGATGCGCAGGGCCGGCTCGGTCAGGTCGGTGAAGAGCCTGGCCAGGGGGCGGCCGACGGCCAGGTTCCACAGCATGATGCTGCCGTCGCTCGAGCCCGAGATCAGGGTGCTGCCTGAGGGGCTGAAGACGAGGTTGTAGATGGCCCCGGTATGCCCCTTGAGCGGTGGCCCCGTGACCGCGCCGCTGACCGGGTCGCGCAGCAAGATCGAGCCGTCAAACCCGCCCGAGGCCAGGGCGCGCCCATCGGGGCTATAGGCCAGCGCGAAGGCGGCCGCTGTGTGCAGATCGGCGATCGGGCGCCCGAACGCCGAAGGGGTCGCCAGATCCCACAGCGAGATCGAGCCGTCGCCGCTGCCCGCCGCCAGCAGCGAGCCATCCTGGCTGAGGGCCACGCTGGTCACCCAGCTGGTGTGTCCGGTGAGGGGGGGGCCCGCGGGGAGACCGCGCTGCAGATCCCAGGTGATCACCGTGCGGTCAACGCTCGAGGAGACGAGGGTGCCGGCGTCGTTGAAGGCGACGCTGAGCACGGGGGCCGCGTGGCCCTCGAGCGGGGCTCGGAGCAGGGCGCCTCTTGTGACGTCCCAGAGCTTGATCGTCGTATCCCAGCCGCCCGCGGCTAGGGCGCTCCCGTCGGGGCTGAACGCGAGGGTCACCACGTCGTCGTTGAGGGTGTCCTCCTGCGGGTAGTCGCTCAGAGCGCGGCCCTGTCGCTCGCCCGTGGCCGGATCCCAGAGCACGATCCTGCTGTCGTCGCCGCTGGAAGCGAGCAGGTCGCCCCTGGGGCTGAAGGCCACCGCCCGGATCGCCTGGTTGTGTCCGCGGAGCTCGCGGGGCGCCTCGGCGCCCTCAAGGTCGAAGATCGTCACCGTGCCGTCGCTGTCGCCTGCGGCCAGGGTGCCGTCGGCGGGCGAGAAGGCCACGCCGTAGACGCGCGGCCCGGCTTCCCGCAGGACGCGGCCCTGGCCGGCCTCGCCCGCGAGGTCGAACAGCACGACCTGGCCGGCGTCATCGCCGGCGGCGAGCCACCTGCTGTCGCTCGTGAAGGCCACGCTGCGCACACGGGGCCCCTCGTCGCGCAAGGCGCGCGGTTCGGCATCGATCGTGCCGCCGCGCCGGGCCCAGAGCAAGATGCGGCCGTCGTCGCCCGCCGAGGCGAGCCAGCTGCCGTCGCTGCTGAGAGCGACCGCCTGCACCCACTCGGTGTGGCCGTGAAGGAAGGTGCGCAGGTTGGGGGCCGCCTGGAGTGCGCCGCGCAGGGCGTTGGCGGCGGCGGGCGTGTCGCCGCGGCGGCTCGCCTCCACCCCGAGCAGCAGGGCCAGGTCGCGGTCGTCGGCCAGCGCCCGCGTCTGGGCGACGAGCTGGCTCGAGATGGCGGCCTCGGCCTGCTGGTTCGCCATGTAGGCCAGGACGCCCGCGGCAACCCCGAGCGCGAGCGTCACCGCGAAGAGGGCGCGCAGCAGCCTCAGGCGCGAGCGCAGGCGCCGCGAGTAAGCTTCGCCCTCTTCGGCCCGCCGCTGCTGCTCGTCGGCGAGGGCCCGGGCCTGGGCCAGCTCGCGCTGTCGCGCCGCCTCGCGCTCGCGCTCCTCC
>DAOLDO010000317.1:0-7212 GCA_035327325.1 Chloroflexaceae bacterium
GCCCCCCGCGCCCCGGCGCCCGCACCCAGGGCCCCAGGCGGACCGGCGGCCGCCCAAGCCCGACGGGCGGGGGGCGGGGGGGGGGCCCCCGCCGATCTGGCGCAGCTCGAAGCGGCGCTGCAGGCCGTCCTCGTCGCCCCAGGTGGGCACGCCGGCGCCCTCGACCAGGGCCTCGCGCACGGCGCGGCCGACCACGCCGTGGACCTTGGGGGCGTAACGGAACTTGACCTCGCTCTTGGTGGGGTGGACGTTGACGTCCACGGCGAGGGGGTGGACGCGGAGATCGAGCACGGCGAGGGGGTGGCGGCCCTTCATCAGCATGGTGTGGTAGGCCTCCTCGACGACGATGGCGAGGGCGCCGCGGGGCTGGAGGGCGCGCCGGTTGACGAAGAGGTGCAGGTAGCCGCGCGAGCCGCGGGTGAGGCCGGGCGGCGAGACGAAGCCGCTGACGCTGACCTCGTGCTCGCCCTCGTAGGCGCGGGCCTCGACGGCGAGCATCTGGCGGGCCACCTCGACGCCGTACAGCTCGATCAGCACGGCCCTGCGGTCGCCGTCGCCGGCCGTCTGCAGGGCCAGGCGCCCCTCGAGCAGCAGGGTGAAGCGTACCTCGGGGTAGGCCAGGGCGTACTGCTGCACCACGGCGCTGATCGCGCTCAGCTCGGTGGCCTCGGAGCGCAGGTAGTCGCGGCGCACCGGCGTGTTGTAGAACAGGTTGCGCACGCTGATGCTGGTGCCCGGCGAGCAGCCGCGCGGCGCGCGGGCCTGCAGCTCGCCCCCGGCGATGCGCAGCTCGGTGCCGACCTCCTCGTCGGCCGAGCGGGTGATGCAGACCACCTGGGCCACGCTGGCGATCGAGGGCAGGGCCTCGCCGCGGAAGCCGAGCGTGCCGATGCGCCACAGGTCGTCGGCGCTGGCCAGCTTGCTGGTGGCGTGGCGCTCGAAGGCCAGCTCGACCTCGTGGCCGGCGATGCCGCAGCCGTCGTCCTGGATCTTCAGCTCGCGCAGGCCGCCGCCGCGGGCCTCGACGCTCACCCGGCGGGCCCCCGCGTCCAGCGCGTTCTCGAGCAGCTCCTTCACCACCGAGGCGGGCCGCTCGACGACCTCGCCGGCGGCGATCTGCGCCGCGACCGTCGGGTCAAGCAGGCGGATCGGCATGGCGCCCTCCCTACACGAACATGTTTGCTTAGTATACCATGTCGTGCGGGGGTGTGCCCCCCGGGGCCAGGTCAGCGGTCCACCAGATTCGCCACCGTCACCCCGTCGCCCCCGTCGCGCCCGCCCGCGGCGAACGAGGTCACCAGGGGGTGGGACTGGAGCACGTCGCGCACGATCTGGCGCAGGGCGCCCGTCCCCTTGCCGTGGATCAGGCGCACCTGGTGCAGCCCGGCGAGGTAGGCGTCGTTGAGGTAGCGGTCGAGCCGGTCGCCGACCTCGTGGGCGCGCCAGCCGCGCATGTCGAAGGTCATCGAGACGTCGGGGGCGGCGGGCAGGCTGACGGCGCGCGGCGCGGGCCGGGCGGCGGGCCCCTCGGGCTCGCCCTTCTCGCGGCGCAGCTCGCGCAGGTCCACGGTCATGCGAAAGCCGCCCACCTGCACCGCGGCGGTGCCGTCCTCCTCGTCAACCGTCACCACCTCGCCCTTGAGGCCCACCGAGCGCACCAGCACCGTGTCGCCCGCCTGGATCGGCCGGGGCGCCTGGGGCGGGGGCGGCGCCGACGGCGTCGTGGGTCGGGGCCTGGCTGCGGCCTGGCGCACCTGCTCGGACGTCTCGGCCATGCGCTGCTCGGCCTGCTCGAGCCACTGGCGCGAGAGCGAGACGCTGCGGAAGTCGTCGCGCAGGCGCCTGAGCTGGGCCCTGGCCTCGCGCAGCTCCTCCTCCAGCTGGGCCCGGGCGGCCTGCTCCTCGGCCTCGCGGCGCTCCTGGAACGCGCCCAGCTCGGCCTCGAGGCGGTCGCGGTACTTCTCGGCATCCTCGCGCAGCTCCTCGGCCCGCCGCATGGCGGCCGCCGCGGCCTCGCGCTCCTTGTGGATGCCGGCCAGCAGGTCCTCGACCGCGGCGTCCTCGCGGGCGATCGTGCCGCGGGCCCGCTCGATCAGGTCGGGGGCCAGGCCGAGGCGGCTGGCGATCGCCAGGGCGTTCGAGCGCCCCGGCAGGCCGATGCTCAGCCTGTAGGTCGGGGCCAGGGTCTCGACGTCGAACTCGACCGAGCCGTTCTGCACGCCGGGGGTGTTGTAGGCGTAAGCCTTCAGCTCGGCGTAGTGGGTGGTGGCCACGCCGAGCACGCCCAGCTCGAGCAGGCGCTCGATGATCGCCCGGGCCAGGGCCGCGCCCTCGACCGGGTCGGTGCCGGCGCCAAGCTCGTCGAACAGCACCAGGGCCGGCGGGCGCTCCTCGCTCAGCAGGGCCCAGCGGTCCGCGTCCCACACCTCGTCGGGCAGCGGCTGGTCCTCCAGCGCGGCGAGCACCCTGATGATGTTGCGCATGTGGGACGAGAAGGTCGAGAGGCTCTGCTCGATGCTCTGCTCGTCGCCGATGTCGGCGAAGACGTGGCCGAAGACCGGCAGGCGCGAGGGCGCCGCGGCGGGGATGTGCAGGCCAGCCTGGGCCATCAGCGCGAGCAGGCCGGTGGTCTTCAGGGCGACCGTCTTGCCGCCGGTGTTGGGGCCGGTGATCAGCAGCAGCCGGAACGAGCCGCCGAGCCAGATCGTTGTGGGCACCACCGTCTGCTGGTCCAGCAGAGGGTGGCGGGCCTCGGTCAGCAGCAGCGGCGCGGCGGCGGCCTCGTCGGCCAGGGCGGCCGTCCCCTCGGGCGCGGCGGGGCCGGCCTCCTCGGGGCGCCAGGCGCTTACCGCGGGGGCCACGCAGCGCATGGCGGTGGCGTACTTGGCCTTGGCGAAGGCCAGGTCAATCTCGGCGACCGTCTCGACCGCGGCCACCAGCAGGGGCGCCGCGGCGCCCACCCGGTCGGAGAGGGCGGCGAGGATGCGCTGGACCTCCTCCTCCTCGGCGGACTGGAGCTCGCGCCAGCGGTTGTTCAGCTCGACCACGGCCATCGGCTCGATGTAGAGCGTCGCGCCGCTGCTCGACTGGTCGTGGACGAGGCCGCGCACGTCCTTGCGGTGGCTGGCCTTGACCGGCACCACGTAGCGCCCGTTGCGCACGGTGATGATCGGCTCCTGCAGGGCGCCCCCGGCGGTCGAGGAGCTGACGATGTTCTGCAGCTTCTCCTGGATGCGGGCGAAGGCGACGCGGACCTCGCGGCGCAGGCGGGCGAGCTCGGCGCTGGCCCCGTCGAGCACCTGGCCGTCCTCGCCGATCGCGCGCAGGATCTCGTCCTCGAGCGGGGGGAGCGTGGGCAGGAGGCCGCCCAGCTCGACCAGTAGCGGGTAGCGCTCCGCATCCAGCCTGAGCAGGCGGGCGCGCAGGGCGCGGGATGCGGCGCTGGTGCCGGCCACCTCGAGGAAGGTGCCGCCGTCGAGAATCCCGCCGCGGGCGGCGTGGGCGGCGGCGCGGCGCACGTCGCGCACCCCGCCCACCGAGGTCTCGGGGAAGTCGTCGAGCAGACTGCGCGCCTCGCCGGTGAGGGCGAGGGCGCGGCGCACCTCGGCGGCCACGGTCGAGGGCTCGAGGGCGAGGGCCAGCTCGCGCGAGGCGGAGAAGGCCGCGTGGCGAGCCAGCTGCTCGCGGATCTTCGGGAACTCGAGGGTCTGGAGGGTCTGCGCTGCGATGGCCATAGCTGAGCCAGATCGGTGAGGCGCCGGGGGCGGGCGCCAGCATACAGAAGGGGCCTCGGGTGGCCCCTGGTCAAGAGCAGGTTAGCACAGGGCGTGCCGCGGGCGCATCATCCACGAGGCTGAGACTCACTGGACGCGGAACAGCAGGTCGGCGCCCTCGGGGAGGATGGGGTCCACATAGTCGTACGCCAGGGGCAGCAGCACGTTTGAGAAGTAGCCGATGAGGGTGGACCGGGCAACCGAGTTGCCGAGGGCGGCGAAGAGGGGCAGTTCGATATTGCGGCCGCCGCGCAGGATCATCAGGTTGTAGAGCAGGCCGCCGAAGATGCCGATCAGCAGGACGCCGAGCAGCATGCCGAGGACGGCGCCGATGATCCGGTCGAGGTACTCGAGGCCGCCGGGCAGCTTGGCGTAGCGGAAGGTGTAGAGGCCGGCCAGGGTGAGCAGCACGAAGCTGATGAACATCACCAGGAAGAAGGCAATGTACTGGCCGACGAAGCGCTGGGTGCTGAAGTTGCGGACGAAGAACTCGCCGAGGGGGGCGTAGTAGAGACTGGCGAGCACCACAGCGAGGTAGAGGGCGACGATCATCACGAGCAGCCGGATCATGCCCTGGAAGAAGCCCGCCGCGAGCATGCCGAAGAAGAGCAGGAGAAACAGCAGATCGATGAAGTTCATTCGGCTCACCCCACTCTGAAACGCTCGCCCGCTCGGCGAGGGCGCGGACTCTGTCGGCGGCTGGGCACCGCGATTATAGCACACAGCCGACTTTCAGGGCCGTATCAGACCTAAGGCAGTTGACAGCGGGGCGCGGCGGGGTACGATCTGCTGTAGGCGCACGACGCGCCCAATCTAGTGTGCCCCGCCAGGGGCTCCAAGGGATATTGACAACCATGGGTTCGCTCTCCCCGGCGCGCCAGGCCGCGCGCCCCGACCCCGCAACCGCCCACGTCGAGCGCGCCGCCGCCGCCGCGCCCGCCGCCGCCACCGTCGCCGCCGCGCCCACCGCCGCGCCCGCCCGCGCCCCCGTCGCCCCCGCGGCCGCCGCCGCGCCACCAGCGCCCGCCGCCCTTGCCCCTTCAGACGTTCGCCGCGCCCTGCGCACCTCGATGCTCGAGGGCGCCGTGGCGACGGTCCATATCAGCATCACCGGAGTCATCGGCGGCAGCGTCTTCCTGACCGGCTTCGCCATGCTGCTCGGGGCCAACAGCTTCCAGCTGGGGCTGCTGGGGGCCCTGCCCTTTATCGGCCAGCTCACAGGCTTCCTCGGCGCCTACCTCGAGGAGCGTGTGGGCAACAGGCGCAGCCTGGTGCTCTACGGGGCCCTGGGCGGCCGCCTGATCTGGGCCCTGCTGCTGGCCCTGCCCTTCCTCAGCTTCCTCGGCGGCGCCCAGCTGGCGGTCTTCTTCGCCGCCCTGGCCCTCTCGTACGCCCTCAACGGCATCGCCGGCAACGCCTGGCTCAGCTGGATGAGCGACCTGGTGCCGCCGCGCGAGCGGGGCAGCTACTTCGGCGTGCGCAACACGGTGGCGGCCATCGCCGCGATGGCCACCACCTTCCTGGCCGGCGCCGGCCTCGACGCGATGCGCGCCCAGGGCCTCGAGGCAGGCGGCTACGCCATGGTCTTCGGCGTCGCCGTGCTGGCGGCCTTCGGCTCGGCGGCCCTGGTGGCGCGCCAGGCCGAGCCGCCGGTGCAGCGCCGGGCCCACGTCAGCCTGCGCGAGATGCTCGGGGCGCCCCTGGCCGACCGGCCCTTCCGCGCCTTCGTGGCCGCCAACATGGGCTGGGCCTTCGTCACCGGCGTGGCCACGCCCTTCTTCAACGCCTACGGCCTGACGACGCTCCAGCTCAGCTTCGCCACCCTCGGGCTGACCGCCGTGGTCACCGGCGCGGTCTCGCTGGTCTTCGGGCCCCTGGTGGGGCGCCTGCAGGACAAGCTGGGCTATAGGAGGGTGCTGGTGGCCTGCGTCGCCGGCAGCGTGCTGCTGCCCTGGGGCTGGGTGCTCTCGACGCCGACCAACATCTGGCCCCTCTGGCTCACGGCGATCTTCTCCGGGGTCTTCTGGCCGGGGCTCACCCAGGGCCTCGCCAACGTGATGATGGAGCGGGCCCCGGCCGAGCACCGCGGCGCCGCCATCGCCACCTTCGGCGCCTTCGGCGGCCTCGGCACCCTTGCGGCCGGCCTCGTCGGCGGCCTGATCGCCACCGCCGTCGCCGGCTCCCAGATCGCCATCGGCCCCCTCTCCATCGCCGGCCTCGCCTTCCTTTTCGTGCTCACCAGCCTGGGCCGGGGGGTGATGGCGCTGGTGTTCTGGAGGACGCTGTGAGGCTCGGCTGACGCCTCGCTGGGGTGAGGTTTGCTCGCTGCCGCTCGCCCTGCCCGGAGTCACCCGGCGAGCGGAGCGAGCCTCACCCGGCGAGCGGAGCGAGCCTCACCCCGCGAACGCAGTGAGCGTCACCCCAGCGCCTCCAGCAGCAGGTCCCCCTCCTCGGGCGAAAGGCGGCCCTCGGCGATCATGCGCAGGATGGTCTCGCGCTCCTGGTCGGGGCTGGGGCGGGGCTGTGCGCCCTGGCCCTCGGCGGCCGCGGGCGGCGCCCGCTCGTCCTCGGCGGCCCGCTCGATCCTGATCGTCTGCCCCGTGGCCGGCGCCCTGGGGGCGGGCGGCGCGGCGGGCGACGGGGGCGTGGGCGGCGACGGGGGCGTGGGCGCGTCGGGGGCGCGCATGCGGCTGAGGGCCCGCTCGACGACCTCGAGGGCGCCGGAGAGGCCATCGGCGGCGGCGCGGCGGGCCTGCTCCTTGATCCGCTCGAGGCGCTCGGGGTCGAGCCGCCACTCGCGGTCGTTGATCTTGATCTGCACCCGCTCCTCGGCGCGATGGGCGCGCTGCTCGGCGCGGCGGGCGCGCTCCTCGGCGTGCTGCTGCACCTTGCGCGCCTTCTCCTCGACGCGGCGGGCGACGTCCTCGGCCCAGGCGCCGCCCCTGGCGACGCCGCTCGAGGCCAGGGCGTCGGTGATCTCGTCGGCGATCTCGCGCCCTAGCTGGCCCAGTTCGCGGCCCAGGTCGGCCATCTCGTGCCCGAACGCCTCCCAGTCGCGGCCGAACTCGGCGCCGGGACTCCCCGCGCTCGCGCTGCGGCTGTCGGGGCGCGGCCCGCCGATGTTCAGGTCGCCGGCCACGGTCAGGTCGAGGCTGGCCTCGCCCGCGCCGTAGACCAGGGTGATCTGCTGGCGGCCCTCGCCGCTCCCGCCGGCGCCCCGCAGCGTCCCGCCCACCACGGCCCTGAGGGCCAGGTTCGGCTCGGGGCCGAGCTCCAGGTCAACGTCGCCGCCGACCACAGCGCGGGCCCTGGCGCCCGGGCGCGGGCTCGCCCGCAGGCTCAGGTCGCCGCCGACGTTGCCCAGCTCCAGCGCGCCCTCCAGGCGGCCCAGCTCGGCGTCGCCGCCGACGCTGCCCAGCTCGAGGCGCTCGCCGACGGC